>NZ_JAXOFU010000007.1:0-203012 GCF_036409425.1 Virgibacillus sp. MG-45
AAGTGCCCTTATAGGGCGAAACTAAAACCGCCCGTTTTACGGGCGGATAGTTACTATTGTCCATTATTCGTAGATGATAAAACAGCTGCACTCGTTATTGCTGTTGTCATGGCAATTTGCTGTGCTTGTAGTACAGACTCTAATGTTGTATAAATACTTGTTTCTGCTAAATGAATGTGGGTTAGTTTATCCTTTGCGAAAAAAGCGATAGCAAGAAAAACATTCATGTCCTTTTGCCATTTGAAATCCTTTTTCTGATTAAAGGATTCATAAAGCTGAACAATTGCTTCCATATTCACTTCTTCAGGAGGAAGTAAGGCAAGTATCCCGATAGCAGGATAATACATGGCTTTTCGCTTTAACCCATAATTACGAAACGCCTCATATAATTGGACTGTTCGGTCGACTAACCGAGCCGGATCATCCTCTGCACCTAGCGCAAGAATATGGCTTAAAGATTGCAAATCATTTCCTTTTCGAAATCCACTCTCGCTTAATGCCTGGTAATAGGTTTCTGTATGATCAATAATGCAATCCTTTGTTTCGAACCCTAGCAAAATTGCTAAAGGATAATCTTCCTTCGAGGTTAAAAAGATATGTTCTTCTTTCATTCCATCATATATCTTCTTTGCTTTTAAGATAACCTGCCGTGGTTCAACTTCTTCTGTCGTTGCTTTTGTAAGTAAAACAGTTGCAGCAAGATACGTAAATATTCCTCTACTAAAGCCTTCATCAAGAAGTGCTTCATATAATTCAAATAACGCAGGGACATGCTTCTCGGCTGTCTCAAAATGAACGTCGAGCATTGCGGCAGTAGTAAACCTAGATTCGGAGCGTAACGAGGAGAATATTCCCGCATTTTGCTTTATGGCGTTTTCCAGGCTCTTAAACTGTTCCAAATTAAAAGGTTTGTCATGTAATACATACATAGAAGCAATTGTCATTAAGATTTTGTTGTCAGATACCTTCCAACGGAAAGCATCTTTTAGTTCTTCATAAATCAATGTATATGCATTTAATTGTTCTTGTAGTTTCATTATTTATTCTCCTTTCAATGGTTCGTTAATATTGTTTTGTTTTTTCGAATAAAGGAAATGAGTAAAGGAGTTGCAATCAGTAACATCATTAAGTTAGGAATCATGGTAGCATGTACTTCTTCAATGGTACGATAATCTAAAAATCTAGGCATTGGTGGGTCAATCAATGCTAAGACAGTGATGAACCCGTTATTTAAAATATGTACCATAATGGGCAGTAATAAGTTCCCAGTCTTTTGATAAATAAGAGATAAGACAAAGCCAAACATAAAAGCTCCAATAATATCCGTATGTAAAATACCGAACAGCACATTTGCGACAATTATGCCAACAATTATATTGTATTTGGCGCTTAGTCGTTTAAAAAGAATGCCCCTAAAAATAAATTCCTCTGCGATGGGACCAAGAATACTAATATACAGCGCAGTGAGAATAAACGGAACCGTTTCATTTGGAAATATGTCTATTTCTTTTAAGAAATAATCTACAACACTAGGAAAAACAAAGGATAATCCATAATTCATTAACCAAAAAGCACCTAATGAAAAGAAAAACAATACGATCGTTATATAGACGAGCATTGGAAAGGTGTCTTTTATTGATTGAAACGTCATGATGTCCGTGAACCGTTTCTGTTGTTTTTTTAATTGCAAGCCAACCCATATAATCGGAAAAAATCCAAGAATTGAATAAGAGTAAAGAAGAAGAAAGGTCGTTTCACTAGTAAAAAGCGCAAAAAGACTTAGTACAAAGGTTAATAGCACACCAACAATTAAAAAGGAGTGAATCTTCATTTCTTCAAACATGGACATCCTCCTAAAAAGACTTTCTTTTTTTACTACGAATTAGTCGGGGGAATCGTTTCGTTAAATTGTAAAAAGTTCGTAAATTCGCTGAATGACAGATTCGATTATGTTATTTTAATATAGAATATGTTCTTTAGGAGGATCTAATGAAAGCAACACACTCTATATTAGAAATATTACGTGTTTCGTTAAAGCTAGGATGCACTTCGTTCGGTGGTCCTGTTGCTCATCTTGGGTTTTTTAAGAATGAATACATTGATAAGCGAAAGTGGATTGATGAAAAAACATATGCTGATATTATTGCCCTATGTCAGTTTTTGCCTGGTCCAGCGAGTAGTCAGGTCGGGATAGCAATTGGCATGGTGCGAGGGGGAGTAATTGGAGGTATTGTATCTTGGTTTGGATTTACGATACCATCTGTATTTGTTCTCATGTTGTTTGCGATGCTTTTTCAAGCAACAACAGTTGGGGAGGCTACGTGGATTACGAGCCTAAAAATAGTCGCCGTAGCAGTAGTTGCTCATGCTGTACTCGGTTTAGGAAAGAAGCTGACGCCAGACAAACCACGGATAGCAATTGCGATTGGAGCAGCCGTTGTCATGCTTTTATACGCATCAACAATTGTTCAGATTGGAGTCATTATAGCTGCTGGATTGTTAGGTGCACTATTGTTTAGAAGTGAAGTGGAAGCAAGACTTGTTCCTTTTACGGTGTCCATCTCTAAAAAGCTGAGTGTGGCTGCATTAGTTGCTTTTGTGCTGTTACTTGTTGTTCTCCCGATTGCTGCCCAGCAACTTTCAAACAGCTATATTGACATGTTTGATATGTTCTTTCGAGTTGGCTCACTCGTGTTTGGTGGTGGGCATGTCGTCCTTCCGTTGTTAGAGCAAGAAATTGTTCCGACAGGTTTATTAACAGGAGATCAATTTTTAGCAGGCTATGGAATGGCGCAGGCTGTACCTGGTCCATTATTTACCTTTGCTAGCTATTTAGGAATGATGCTTGAAGGAATTGCTGGAGCGGTTATTGCCACGGTGGCCATTTTTTTACCGTCATTTTTACTCATAATTGGCACATTGCCGTTTTTAAGTACATTACGCACGAAAAAGCGGGTCCAAGGAATGCTTATGGGTGTGAATGCTAGTGTTGTTGGTATTTTACTTGCAGCTTTTTTCCACCCCGTTTTCACAAGCGCAATCACTGGAGGAGCACAATTCGCATTAGCAATCCTTTTATTTGCATTGCTGCAATTTTGGCGAGTTCCAGCTTGGCTCGTTGTAGTCATTGGTGTTAGTATCGGACAATTCCTTCCATACCTATGAAAAATATCACTTTAACCTAATGGAGGCGAAATATATGGCAGAGCACGTATTTCATTTAAAAACAACCTGGCCTGGTGGAAGAAACAGTGATGGCTATATTGAAGCGCAAAATTTAAAAACCAAAATTTCTATTCCACCTGAAATGGATGGACCTGGAATTGGTACCAATCCTGACGAAATGCTTCTTGGTGCAGCTGCAACTTGTTACATTATTACGTTAGCGGCGATGATTGAAAGAGCAAAGCTTCCATTGGACAAGATGCAGATGCAATCAGAAGGAATCGTTGATGTGACTGCAGGAGTTTTTACGTATAAGAAGCTGATTCATCGTCCAACCGTATCCTTACTTCAACATGCAACAAAGGATGATTATAAGCAACTAGAAAAATTAATCTATAAGGCAGAGGAAGCATGTATGATATCGAAGGCGCTACGAGGGAACGTGGAAATTGAGTTACAGCCTTCTATACAATAAAGTGAGCTACTGTTATTCACCATTACATACCATAAAAAGTAGTTAGGGGGTGGGGAAGAACATGAACATTGAATCGGATAGATTACGAATTCGGAAATTCACCTATGAAGATTGGCAACGTGTATACGAGTATACTTCTGATAGTAATGTGATGAAATATATACCAGCAGGTGTTTTTTCTGACGACGATGCAAAAAAATTTGTAATGAAGCATAGTAACGGAATGGCTGAGAATTTCCCAGTATTATTAAAGGGTAGTGAGAAGTTGATCGGTCACATCGAGTTCCACCCATATTTTGAGGATCATACGTATGAGATAGGATGGGTGTTCAATCCAAGCTATTATAATAGGGGCTATGCATCTGAAGCAGCTTATTCTGTCTTGAGATATAGTTTTGAGACAATGAAATTACATCGAGTGATTGCAACTTGTCAACCTGAGAATGTCCCATCATTTCGCGTGATGGAGAAAATCGGGATGAGAAGAGAGGGTTTCTTTAAGAAGTGTATTCCCCAAGGAAACGAGTGGTGGGATGAGTATTATTACGCTATTTTAAATGAAGAATGGATGTCTCAGTCTTATTTTAATTAGGAAAGTTTAACCGTTGTGGCTGGTGTTTCGGTGGGTTTGTAAAGGTTTTTACAGAAGAACTTGCTCGTTATGAAATTAAATGGAAGCGGAGCCTTCAATGAAATTTTTTCAATTTATTTATCCTTTCCTTTGGTTGGAAGCTTGTTTGAAGTAGGAACCTTTATAGAAGTACGGCCCAGTTTTACTGCTTAATTTACAAGGAAATGATTAACCCACCACCTATAATGATATCGAACATAATACAATGCAAACTTTTCCGTTGACAATCCTATGGATGCTTAGTAACATATAATTCGTACTATTTTTATAGGAATTATATGTTTTATAGTGGCACAAGCAAGTATGAATTGCATATTATGAAGAAAAATAAGTGTCACAATAGGAGGGTTCAATGATGAATAGCATGTTAATAACCGTTAATATCCTCGCTTTACTAGCTATTATCGGTCTCATTATTTGGATGCAAAGAAAGCATCTTTCATTTACAAAGCGGGTTTTCACGGGCCTTGGAGCAGGTATTCTATTAGGTGCTGCGCTACAAGCAATTTATGGAACAGGCTCGGACATTCTAACGCAAACAACGGATTGGTATAGCATTGTTGGAAGAGGCTATGTCAGCTTATTGATGATGATTGTTGTCCCATTAGTAATGGTGTCGATTATTCAATCGATCATTAACTTAGAAAAGTCATCAGAGCTAGGTAAAATTTCTGCGTGGATTATCGGGATCTTAGTTTCAACCGCAATGGTTGCAGCTTTAATTGGAATTGGTGCTGCAGCATTATTTGATTTAAACGCCGAGCAAATTGAAGCAGGTCATGCAGAAACAGATCGAGGTCTTTTGCTAGAGGAAAAGCTGGGTGAGGTTGAAAACTTATCCACTCCGCAAAAAATTGTCAGTTTTATTCCATCAAATATCTTTTTAGATATGACTGGCCAACGCTCTACATCCGTTATCGCTGTCGTTATCTTTTCCATGATTGTGGGCATTGCAGTACTTGGCCTGCGGAGAAAAAATCCGGAGCAGGCGGAGATGTTTACGAAAATCGTCAATGCATTTTATGCGGTTGTCATGCGAATTGTAACATTAGTTCTGCGTTTAACACCATTTGGTATTTTAGCTTTAATGGCTAACACTGTTGCGAATACAGATGTTGCTGGAATCATGGAGTTAGGGAAATTTGTTCTTGCATCCTATGTTGCGTTACTTGTAATTTTTGTTTTCCATCTATTATTAATTGCTGGATTTGGTTTAAATCCGTTAACTTACCTTCGTAAGGTTATACCAGTGCTCGGATTTGCCTTTACATCCCGATCTAGTGCTGGAACAATTCCACTGAATATTCAAGCCCAAAAGAATTCATTAGGTGTAGATTCTGGTATAGCGAATATGGCTGCTTCGTTTGGTGCAACTATTGGTCAAAATGGGTGTGCTGGTATGTACCCGGCGATGCTTGCAGTCATGATCGCGCCAACGGTTGGTATTGATCCATTTACCCCGGAATTTCTTATTAAACTTGTCTTGATAATCGGGATAAGCTCATTTGGGGTTGCCGGTGTAGGTGGAGGAGCTACCTTTGCTGCGTTAATCGTGCTTTCATCTATGGGACTTCCAGTTGCCCTTGCCGGCTTACTCATTTCTATTGAAGCATTGATTGATATGGGTAGAACCGCTGTTAACGTTAACGATAGCATGGTAGCGGGAACATTAACTGCGCGGATTTTAGGAAAGCTTAATATAAAGACCTTTCAAGATAAGAATGCAATTGAAGAAAATGTTTCATTATAGAAGAAGGCCGCTCCATCATGGGGCGGTTTTCTCTTTGCATAAAATTAACACTGAATGAGCTGTAAAAGCTTATCCATTTTTTGATGCCTTTGTGCCTCCTGGTAGTTTGCAAAAGGACAGCCATACTCATGAACGCGGGAAACAACCGTGTTAATGGTGAATTGCTCTGGTCGGAGATTCTTATTGATTTCTTCCCAGAACAACGGAGTTGCGACTGTTGCTTCCGCCGTCTTTCGAGGAGAGTATGGCGCGATGAGCGTTTTATCTTTTCCATGCTGTACATAATCAATATAAAGGCGTCCGTTTCGATTACGTTTCATCCGTTCCGTTGTGAACATCGCAGGGTTTGCTTGTACGATCGTTTGGGCGATTGCTTGTGTGAAGATAGCCGTCTCATCGTATGTTAAGCTTGCTTCAGGAATTGGAATATGGATTTGCAAACCTTTATTTCCTGAAGTTTTGATAAATGATTGTAATTCAAGACCATCAATCAAACGTTTGATTAAAAGGGCAGCTTCAATTGCCCAAGCAAAATTATCGCGACTAGGCGGATCCAAATCAAAAACGATTTCACATGGATAAAGAGAATCTATTCGCTGAAATGGGGTATGAAATTCAATTGCCCCATGATTCGCAAACCAAATTAAAGCCTCTAGCGAAGGGCATAAAATAACCTTTTCTTCGGTTCCTTCTTGCCTTTCGATAAAAGAAGGGGCATAGGAAGGTAAATGCTTCTGAAAGAAATACGCTGCTTCTACACCATCTGGACAACGAATTAAGGTAAGTGCTCGATCGGCGAGAAAGGGAAGCATGTAAGGCGCAATTTCCCGCATGTAAATAAGGAGCTCTGCTTTGGAATAACCTTTTTTTGGCCAGTACATTTTATCAGTATTATTAACTTGAATGGAGTCAGGAAGCATCACCATGTCAATTGCTAATTGCTCTTTTGTACATTTTGCTGCATCGGTATGCGGTTCTAATTGCGCAAATGCTGGTTCTCGTAGCTCCTGCTTATATAAATCGAGCGTATGAATAGATGCACATATTGCAGGAGGAAGATGATAAGTGCTTTGCTGCTTTGTTCCATTTTCAAAAAATAGCTGTTTCACCAGTTCTAACGATTTTTCATCGAGTCCATGCTTGCATTTCCCGATTTCTTCGGTTTTTTTTCCATTGACGATGGAGACGGAAAAGTACCCATTTGCTGGGTTATATTGTGTTAACGTTCCCAAAATCGTTCGCCAATTTTTTATTTTAAACCAATCTGTATGTGTTTTCCCTGCCTGGTAAGAACTGTTCTTTCGTTTTGCAATCATCCCTTCACTTTTGAAAGTAAAAATCAACCTCCATAGTGTATCTGGGTCTTCATATGGCATTACGGGTTGAAGCGGAGAAGCGGGCGCTCGTTCAGAATTAGGGAGCAGCTGAAACAGCAGTTTTTTACGCATATGTAATGGTTCTTTTTTAAGGCAAACTTTTTTGTGCTCCATCACATCAAATGCCATGAAGGTGGCAGGTCTTTTTAGGGCTTTTTCTAAAATAGTTTTTTCATTTTTGAGTCTGCCTCGTTGTTGAAGTAGTGAAAAATTAGCCTGAAAGGGATGATTTAATATCACAAGTTCGCCATCTAATGTAACGGGGAGTGAGGTAGTTTTTGTTAAAGCAAATTGCTGACATGCTTTAACAATCTCCGGAAAATTATTAGTTAAGTCCTTCCCGTTTTTGCTCGTAAGTCGGATCTTATTTCCCTTGTCATCTATGGAAATGATACAGCGAAAACCGTCGTACTTCACCTCGTATAACCAATCAGAGCCTTTCGGAATGTCGGTGATAGTGATTGGCTTCATTATTTGCATGACGATTCCTCCTTTTTTATTATCGTGCCGTATCTTTTTAAAAATAATCATAACGGATAAAAGAAGTAGAATTTCGCAAACTAATGCAAAAAGGAGGATCCACGATGCACACGATGTGGAAAGGTACAATAAGCTTCGGACTAGTAAATATTCCTGTGAAGATGCACGCGGCTACAGAAAACAAAGATGTCCAATTTAGACAGCTCCATAAAGAATGCCAAACACCGATTAAATATGAAAAGACATGTCCAGTCTGTGATCGAGAAGTAAAGAATGAGGAAATAGTGAAAGGGTTTGAGTATGCTAAAAATAAGTTTGTTATTTTAGATGAAGAAGACTTAGAGGCGTTACGCAAAGAGCAAACAGATAAAGCAGTTGAAATAATTGATTTTGTTAAGTTAGAGGAAATTGATCCAATTTACTTCGAAAAAAGCTATTATCTGTCACCAAACGAGGGAGGTACAAAGGCATATGGACTGCTGCGAACAGCGTTAAAGGATTCTGGAAAAATTGGTGTAGCAAAAATGATTATCCGAGCAAAGGAGCAGCTTGCGGTGATTCGTGTATACCAAAACACATTAGTTGCTGAAACGATCCACTACCCAGATGAAGTGCGCAACGTGCTAGATGTACCAAATGTTCCCGAAGAGGTGGAGACAGGAAAAAAAGAACTCGAGACTGCAAAAATGCTCATTGATCAGCTAACAACTGAATTTAATCCAGAAAATTATAAGGATGAATATCGAACAGCAGTACTAGATTTAATTGAAAATCGCAAAGGTAATGCGCAAACAGTAGTTGCGAACGAAAAAGCCCCAACACCAAATAATGTTACCGATCTCATGGAAGCATTACAGGCATCGTTAGAAAAGGCTAAGAAAGAAAAGCCGAAGCCGAGACAACCCAAACGAAAAACGAAACGAAAAACAGCAGAAGGATAAAAAGCAGAGTTTCCAATCATCATTGGAAGCTCTTTTACTGTAGTGTGGACAGCGACAACTCCGCTTATTGAGCGAGGAGCCCCCAACTCGATCAAGAATCACCCAACTTGAGCGAGAAAAGCCCAAACTCGATTAAGAATCCCCATCCAAAACACATTGCCACTCTTTTACAAACATGCTTCAAATTTTCAATTAATTTACAAGAAAATAACATCCATATGAAGAATTGACGACAAGTGATTATCGCGATGCTAGAGGAGGTAAACTAGTATTAACATACGAATGTGCAAAAGAAAAGGATGAGTTCAATGGAAAGAAATGCATTCTTTGATAATGCAAAGGTTATATTAATCTTTTTAGTTGTTTTTGGGCATATCATTCAACCTTTTATTGCGGACTCGCAAGGGATGAATACGCTATATATGTGGATATACACATTTCATATGCCTGCTTTTATCTTTCTAGCGGGTTTTTTTGCAAAGGGCTCTGGAAATGGAAAATATATATTGAAATTAGCGAAGAAACTATTAATTCCATATTTGATTTTCCAGATTATATATACTGCTTACTATGTAGCTATTGGAAAATCAGGGTGGGAGGCCGATTTATTTTATCCACATTGGTCGCTATGGTTTTTATTTAGTTTATTTTGTTGGCATATATTGTTATTCTGGTTCAAAAAAATCCCGCCTTTATTAGGGATGGCAATAGCAATTCAAATCGGATTAATTGTCGGTTACTTTGGTCAAATTGGGCATGCATTTAGTTTGTCTCGAACATTTGTGTTTTTTCCATTCTTTTTACTTGGATTTTGGATGACAAAGGAGCATGTGCTTTGGTTAAAGCACCGGAGCGTAAAAGCAGTTTCCTTAGTACTACTGGCAACAGTAGCAGTTGGCGTTTATTTTGCTCCGGATTTTAATTCTGGCTGGTTGCTCGCATCTAAGTCTTACTTTGACTTAGGTATGCCTGAATATGGCGGCATAGCCCGGTTACTCGTTTACGCCACATCTGGAATAATGGTCTTTAGTATATTGGCATGGATTCCAACGAAACAAATGCGTATAACAAGCTTAGGAACGCGAACAATGTATGTTTATTTGCTCCATGGATTTTTCATTCAATACTTTCGTCAAGCAGATTTATTTAAAATCGGTTCGTTTATTGATGTGGTTGGATTGGCGGTTATATCTGCTGCAATTGTTTTCCTTCTATCAAGCAAACCAGTACTCGGAATTTCTCAGCCGCTGATAGAAGGAAGTGCATCTCGAATAAAGCGATTCTTTCATAAAAAACGAGCAAATCAAGAAGTGTGGTAAAAAAAGCACCTCTTTAATGCACAGGCATGTTCCGACCGTAACTAGCAGTAAGACTTTTAATGATTCTTATCAAAAAGATCAACGGATTAGAGACAGCCACGTTACCCATTAATATTGCTATAACATTAACGTCGTTTCCTCTTCTTCCTAAGCATACTCTTATCAAAATTAATGAATCATTTTCACAAAAAATGCTTGAAAAATGGAAAGGGCATGCTATAATAGTGACATTCAAATAACGCATTCACTCATATAATAGCAGGGATATGGCCTGCAAGTTTCTACCGGTTTACCGTAAATAAACCGACTATGGGCGGCATGTAATGTAAAAATAAACCCGTTTAATCAATCTGGGTGAATTTTTGCATTTATTTCCTATCGAATTGAAAGCTCGAAGGAACTTGCTCCACTCATAGTATGGGTGGCTGCTCGTTTCTGAGAGCTTTTTTTGTTGTGCAATAAATAAGCATCTGTATACGACTGCTTTATCTCGCTATTCACAGCAGCTTGGAAATTACCACACACATTTTAGGAGAAGGAGCATGATGATGAAAGCATTAAAAAGCAAAATTGTGCAACAAGGAAAAGTTTTATCGGATACCGTATTAAAAGTAGATTCATTTCTAAATCATCAAATCGACGCCACGCTGATGAAGGAGATTGGAGAGGTGTTTGCGAGTAGATTCAAGAAGGATAATATTACGAAAATTGTTACCCTCGAGTCATCTGGCATCGCACCTGCAGTCATGACTGGGCTCGTCTTACATGTTCCAGTGGTGTTTGCTCGTAAGAAAAAGTCGTTAACCTTATCTGAGAACCTATTAACTGCTAATGTTTACTCTTACACAAAAGAAGAAACGAATACAATCTCGGTTTCTCGTGATTTTATCAAGCCAGATGATAATGTGTTGATTATGGATGATTTTTTAGCAAATGGTCAAGCATTGCTTGGATTACTTGAGATTGTTGAACGTGCAGGAGCTAGCATCGCAGGAGCAGGCATAGTCATTGAAAAAGGCTTTCAATCAGGAGGAGAGCTTGTGCGATCCCGAGGAATTAGAGTAGAATCACTTGCTACTATCGCTTCATTACAAAATGGAACGGTTACCTTTAAGGAGGATGACAAATGAAAAACGGATTAAAAGCGACAACCTTAGGAATACAGCATTTATTAGCGATGTATGCAGGAGCAATTATCGTTCCATTAATTATCGGAAGCTCGCTAGGCTTAACGAGTGAGCAGCTCACATATTTAGTTTCCATTGACATTTTGATGTGTGGGATTGCCACGCTTTTGCAGATTATGCATAACCGTTTTGTTGGTATCGGTCTTCCTGTAGTATTGGGCTGTACGTTTACAGCAGTTGGTCCAATTATTGCTATTGGAAGTCAATACGGTATCACAGCAATTTACGGTTCAATTATTATGTCAGGACTTATTATTGTTTTTATAAGTGGATTTTTTGGCAAGCTCGTGAAATTTTTCCCACCAGTTGTTACTGGTTCAGTGGTTACAATAATCGGAATTACGCTTATCCCTGTTGCAATTACGAATATGGGTGGCGGACAAGGTGCAAGTGACTTTGGTTCGTTTACAAATATCGCTTTAGCATTTGGTACCTTGGCAGTAATTCTGCTCATCTATCGGTTGTTTACTGGTTTTATCCGTTCTATCTCCATTTTACTCGGGATCGTTTTTGGAACAGTCGTAGCAATGCTTCTTGGGAAGGTTGATTTCACACCGGTAACAGATGCAGCAGTATTGCATCTCGTGCAACCATTTTATTTTGGCGTGCCAACTTTTGAATGGTCGGCAATTTTAACGATGACGTTAGTTGCGATGGTTTCTCTTGTTGAATCTACAGGCGTTTATTTCGCATTAAGTGATATTTGTGAAAAAGAACTGTCAAAAGAAGATTTAGCACAAGGCTATCGTGCAGAAGGGTTAGCTTCTGTTATTGGTGGAATTTTCAATGCGTTTCCTTATACGACATTCTCACAAAATGTTGGTTTGATTCAAATGTCTGGTGTTCGCTCGCGAAAAATTATTCTCATTACTGGGTTAATGCTTATCGGGCTAGGGTTCTTGCCGAAAGTAGCAGCAGTTACGACAATTATTCCTACATCAGTACTTGGTGGAGCGATGGTAGCAATGTTTGGAATGGTTGTATCACAAGGCATCAAAATGCTAAGCGGCACGATCTCACAGTCACAGGAAAATTCCATGATTGTCGCATGCTCTGTAGGAATCGGTCTTGGGGTTTCTGTTGTTCCTGATTTATTTTCCCACCTGCCAGAGAGTGTCCAAATTCTTACGAGTAACGGCATTGTTGCAGGAAGCCTGACAGCGATCGTTTTAAATATCCTTTTTAACATGCTTCCTGCTCGCAAGAAGAACAATAAAACTGTGCTACTAAAACAAGAAGCGTAATACGCTAAGCCGATAAAAATAGCGGTCAACTGCACATTTTCTTCCTACATGTAAGATCCCCCTGCCCATTATATCGGGGCAGGGGGATCTTACATTTTATGCAGAAGCGCGCTGGCTGCTTTATTAAAAAAGCATATGTGCAATCGCAACAATCACTGGTAAGGTAATGAGTGTCCGTAGTAAAAAGACAATAAACAAATCTTTAAAGGAGACAGGTACCTTTGAACCTAGTAACAGGCCCCCCACCTCTGACATGTAAATGAGCTGTGTAACGGATAACGCCGCAATAATAAATCTAGTTATCTCTGCATCAATGGAAGAACCGATAATTGCAGGAAGAAACATGTCGGCAAATCCAATTAAAATTGTTTCGGAAGCTTCCGCAGCAAATGGCACTTGCATGAGCTCTAGTAAAGGAATAAAAGGCATTCCTAACCAAGAAAACAAAGGTGTTGTTTCAGCGATCACAAGAGCAATAAGTCCAAAGGTCATGACGACAGGTGCTACTCCCATCCACATGTCAAGCACATTTTGTACACCTTGTTTAATAAACTGTAAAACACTTGTTTCCTGTTTTGCACGTGCTAACGCTTTAGCATAGCCGTGGCTGAAGGCTGTTGCCCCTGCTGGCAGGCTTTCATCAACAGGTTCTGTCGTATTTGTTACATACGTATCTGCTTTTTTTGATAATGGTGGGATGCGTGGCATTATTAAAGCGGCAACGAATCCAGCAGCTAGCACGGTAAGGTAAAAAGGAATAAACATATGTTCTAGATCAACTTCTTTAATGACTACGAGCGTAAATGTAATCGATACAATGGAGAACGTTGTACCGATGACTGCCGCTTCTCGTTTCGTATAATAGCCTTCCTCATATTGCTTGCTCGTCATTAAGACACCAATTGTGCCATCTCCTATCCAAGATGCAAGTGCATCAATGGAAGAACGGCCGGGGAGTTTAAATAATGGTCGCATAATCTTTGTCATCAATGTACCAAATAATTCCATCAATCCGAAATTCATTAGTAATGGGAGAAATAATCCAGCAAAAAGAAATACAGAGAATAAGACGTGTAATAAGCTTCCTAGCAGCATTGCCCCAGTGTTTTCGCTCCAAATTGCTTCTGGTCCAATCTGATAATAGACGAGCACAGCAAAAATAGCTGCAAGTACACGAACAATCGTCCAAAACCAGGTTGTATAAAGTAATGTTTGAAAGAATGGAGTCTTTTCTAAGCTGTGCTTTCCAGCTACTTTGGCAAGCAAAGTAAAGATAGCAGTAATAACAATGATGATCATCATAATAAGTGACAGCTGATCTGCCAGTTTTTCTTGTACCCAGTTTGCTAGAATAGCAATAGGGATTGTAAATCCACTCTCTATTTTGATAGGTGACATAAATAAAATCACACCGATGAGTGAAGGGATAATAAATTTCAGATGATCAATGATGTGATATTGCTTTCTCTTCATAAAAAGACCTCCAGTAAAATATTTCCTTTATTATAATTGAAATCATTAATTTGTCCAAAAAACATAACGAATGAGCCTGTATAAATATACAACTATTTGAATTAAATTTCAATGGTGTTTTCGATTTTTCTCTCATTTCCTGATAAACGAAGAAGGCCTATGTTTATCGGTCCGCTCAATTGGGAAGGGATTATTACACTTATTTTACAAAGGACTTTTGTCATAGGGGATTATTATTTGAAGTAAATCTTTATATTCCAAAGAACGAAAAGGACGTGTTTTTATGGAAGGAAATATAATGATTGGATTAATATTGTTCCTTATTTTAATTATCCTGATTCCTTTATTATTCTTGCTTCGAATTTATATCCATGATCAACGGCAAGAAAAACATGCTATCTTGCGTAACTATCCACTATTAGGGAAAATGCGCTATATCTTAGAGAAAATGGGACCGGAGTTACGGCAATATTTTTTTAATAATAATCTAGAAGGCAAACCATTTAATCGCATACAATTTGAATTTGTTTATAAAGCTGCAAAATATAATTCTAGAATGATAGGCTTTGGATCAGAACGTGACTTTACAGAAGAAGGATATTATATGGTAAACGATATGTTTCCGAAGCAACGAGAAGAAATGAGAGTCGAGCAATATCCACTCATTCATTCAAAGCGCTATGTTTTGGATAATGAATCATTATTTAGTCGAAAGGAACACCGTGTAGAGGAAGATTTTGAACCATTTCTACTTCCAGATGAGGACGCAATTATCCTTGGTGAGCATACTGTGAACTATCCGTTTAGGGTAAAGGGACTTATTGGGCAATCAGCGATGAGCTATGGTGCATTAGGTGATCACGCAATCACTGCGCTGGCAGAAGGCTTAGCACTGGCAGGTGGAACGTGGATGAATACGGGTGAAGGCAGTGTGTCCCCATATCATTTAAAAGGGAATGTTAATCTAATTATGCAAATAAGCTCCGGTTTATTTGGTGTGCGTACGGAAGATGGCGCATTTTCATGGGAACGTTTTAAAGAAAAAAGCGATATGGAACAAATTAAGGCATTTGAACTAAAACTTGCTCAAGGCGCGAAACAGCGTGGCGGACATGTTGATGGAAGTAAGGTGACAGAAGAAATTGCGGAAATCCGTAGTGTAAGGCCTTGGACAGAGATAAATAGTCCAAATCGATTTGAACAGTTTTCAGGAGCAAAAGAAATGCTAGATTTTTTAGCACAAATGCGTCGTATCAGTGAAAAGCCAGTGGGGACAAAAATAGTGGCTGGTAATGAAGCGCAGTTGGAAAGCTATGTACAGGCTATGCACCAAACTGGAATTGTACCAGATTTTATCACGGTAGATGGTAGTGAAGGGGGTTCTGGTGCGACGTATTATGAATTGGCTGCATCTGTAGGCCTGCCAACTTTTACGGTGATCCCAATGCTTGATGATTTATTAAGAAAGTACGGAATACGTAATCAAACTTATATTATCGCTTCAGGAAAATTACTGACGCCAGACAAGATTGCTATGGCATTAGCCTTAGGTGCTGATTTGATTAATATTGCTCGCGGTTTTATGATGAGTGTCGGATGTATTATGGCAGAGGTGTGCCATACGAATCGCTGTCCAGTAGGTGTTGCTACAACAGATCCTAAACTACAAAAAGCTTTAAGTATTGATGAGAAAAAATATCGTGTATGTAATTATTTGCTTTCGTTGCGCGAAGGTCTATTTGAAATGGCTGCAGTTATGGGAATTGATTCACCGACAAAATTTTCTCGAAAGCATATTGAGTGGAATGGACGATTCAAGGAAGCGATGCATCAACATGTGTAAATATTCTTACGTTAATGAATTCTGGACAATCCAAAGCGTATGTCTAAATACGTCATATTGTCTGTAAATTATTTATTTTACAAACTCTTGAACCATTTCCCAAAAAACGTTACAATATAGGAAATAAAGATTGGTTTTCTACTTTGGGGGGATTTCAGCATATGGTAAGCTTCAATCAATTTTGTGAAGATACAGAAGTCGAGTTAGGTAGGGAACTTTTGATGGATGAGCTTGTTTTTTTAAGGTGGTTGCATGAACAGTACGTCAATGAACAAAAAAAAGTAAATGTTTAATGTATGCTTCGTAATCTAGTTTTGGCGTTTTAACGGAGAATGAACGAATAACGTAAGTAAGTATATATACATAAACGCAAGCTTTATTTTACTGATGGAACTATAAGGACAATATATGCGTCCGATAGTTCTTTTTTAATGTGCTTTATATACGGACAAGCGAAAAAAACGTGTTATACTTGGTAGCGAGAAGGAGTGAACGCGAATGGCAGTAACGAACCAGATCATCCTTAAAAAGATGATAGAGGAATTGGAGAAAGCCAATGTCCATGCTGACGATCGTCCAAAAATGCTACCACATATAAATAGTATTCGACTATTGTGTGATATACTCCTAGCTGAGGAAGGCGAAGGAGCTTCTGCATCTTCGAATAGATTAAAGGAAAAGATAACGTTAGAAGAAAAAAAGGCTATGTTTGGTGATGATATCTCTCTAGATGAGCCTGAATCTAACGACGGGGCAAATGGGAAATCTATCTTTGATTTTTAATAGAAAGTAGGGGTAAATATGAAATTGTTTTTACTTTTAGGAGTTGTAAATGGCTTTTTAGCAGTAGCGCTTGGTGCATTTGGAGCACATGGATTAGAAGGAAAAATTTCTGAAAAAGCGCTTGGCACATGGGAAAAAGCTGTGAATTATCAGATGTTTCACACGATGGCATTACTTGTAACGGGATTGCTGTACGCAAAGTTTCAAAGCAGTAGCCTTATTGGAGCAGGCTGGCTGTTTTTTGTTGGTGTTATTCTATTTTCAGGCAGCCTTTACATATACTCCACATCAGGCATTAAGTTATTTGCAATGATCACCCCATTCGGTGGTGTCGCATTTTTAATCGGTTGGGTGCTTTTAGGATACGCGGTCGTAAAATATGTGTCATAAGTATGGGTTACAGCGTTAATAGAATGTAAACAGCAAATAATAAAAGTAAGACTGCACGTACTATTTGTTTTATCGCATTTAACGTATGATACGTATGCCAAAGGCTTAGTCCATCACATAGAAGACTTATTGTAATAAGAACTATGGAAAGAAAGATGAGTATAATCGAGCTTTGTACAAGTGCAATGATTCCAATTAAGATGGCAAGCGCAAGGCAAAAAATTTCTCCACGAATAAATTTTTCGTAAGGGTGCCTCATGGAATCGCCTCATCTATAAAAAAGTATAAAAAGGATAGCACAAAAAGGAGAGGTGAACATCATCCTACGTGCTATCCTTTTAACGTTATCTTGGTGAATACGTAGCGTATTGACCGGTACCATCATATGGGTAGGAATAATTAATTTCTTCATCAAATGTAATATAGTCTAGGTAGACTGTCAGTAATAAGTAACGTTTTCCTGTTTGCGGATCACTTAGAATTAAGTGATCTCTTCCTGCTGCTTCAATTACCCCTTTGAAAATCTTAGCATTCCACTCTTTGTTATTTTCAAAGGTCATATACACGGTTGCTGGTTTTCCACGATTTAAGCGTAGAATGTTTTCTACATAGGATTGCTCAATTGGAAGCATTCCTGGAATTGCAGGTGCTTGTGTTGTTTGAGTCTGTGGGTATTGAAATTGCCGATAGTTATATGATGGGTAATATGCTGGAGATTGTGCTGGTTGATAAAAGTATGGGTAGGATTGGTATTGACCAGAATACTGGGTGCCTTGATTTTCTTTGTTTTCACTCATGAAAATCCCTCCTAATGTCTTTTCGTTGATGATGCTAGTCACCAACAGGTTGTTAATCAAAATCTGCTTTCCTTTAGCTATTAGGCAAAGGAGACTGCTCAAGTGGGCTAGCTATTCACTTCCACATACACTAGGTCAAGTTTTTACGGGAAATCAATATACATTTGGACAATCTGTAGCAGTTGGAGAATAAAAACAATGCGATTTGTAGCGGCCACTGTTCCATTGATCGTACCATTGGGCAGGACAGCTTCCAGCTGGCTTAAAGAACCAAAGTGAATTTGTAGCAGGATGATAGCGATCGCCACGAATTACCTGTCTAGCCAATTCCTTATCAGACTCGCGCGCGCGCTGATAAAAATATCCTTTTTGTGTTGCTTCAAATCCACCTGGGCTTTGGAATACCATGTCATCGATGGACCGTATTTTTGTGAAATCAAGACAATTTGACTTCACCCGATTCACACCAACATTTCCGACCATTAGCATTCCTAGCTTTCCTTCTCCCTCTGCTTCTGCTCGAATTAATCGTGCTAATAAGTCTACTCCTTTTTCGGTATAGGGAATGACAGCCACTAATATCCCTCTTTTCTTTTGTGTCATTCTGGATGCCAGGTTCACTAGATTATATGTATGAGCATAGATAAGCTATTATGACAGGATAGGTATTTTTAGGGAGATTTTTCTTTGTTTGATGAGGTATATAAAAAAGCGATTACGATGCTTTGAAAATATCTGTTTTGGCTTGTTTTCGTGAACACGCTTATCGATAGGATCATTATGATTCTCGCTATCAAACTGGGGAACGTGTACAAGTGGCGTAGCCAAAGTGAAAGAGATCCGGATGGAACACAGTTCGCACAACTTTTAAATGATCACTTTATAATGAGCAATAATGGATTTGATTTAAATATTTTAAATAAAATAAAAATTATGTAATAATATTTATAATTGTAAATATAACTCTTTTAACAGGGGGGTTACGAACGAGGAGGTCTTTATGCTAAAAAGAAATGTAATAAATCAAACAATTGGTTTTCTAACGGGATTATTTGTCATATTGCCTATCCTTCATTGGGCTGGAATTCCTACATTTGAAAATGTGTTCTTTATATTATTGGGTGAGCCAAACAATATAAAAAGAGCATTTGCAATAATTATATCGTTATTGCTAATCTTATTAATTAATAAAATATTTAATGCAGATAATAAGAAAAAGACTTAATTCCTAAAAAAGAAATTAAGTCTTTTGTTATTGGTGCATCAATGGGCTTTGTCCAATGTGATTTCCCACTAAAAACAGCATTTAAACATGTAAATATGCTGCAATGTCCTCTTTTGCAAGAATATTACCAACAAAGAATTCACCAAATTCACCGTAACGAGAGCTTACCTCATCAAAGCGCATTTCGTAAACAATCTTTTTAAATTCAAGTGGATCATGAGCAAACAATGTTACGCCCCATTCCCAATCATCAAGTCCAATAGAACCGGTAATATACTGTTTTACTTTTCCGGCATATTTTCGCCCAGTTTTACTATGTTCATAAAGCAATTTGCCACGTATATCTTTTTCTAAAGTATACCAATTCTCTTCTCCATGACGCCGACGATTCATTGGGTAAAAGCAAATATGCTCCCATTTTGGTAAGGTAGGTCTTAATCGTGCTTGAGTCTCTGGTAATGTTTCTGGATCAATGCCATCTTTTGCAGGACGATATTTTGCTAGTTCAATGATGGATACATAAGAATGAGCTGGAATCATAAATTCAGCCATTTTCGACTTGTTCAGCTCTGTTTCTAAATCATTAAGTTCGTCCATTGTTGGGCGTAAAAACATAAAGATCAAGTCAGCCTTCTGACCAACTATTTTATACATTGCATGGCTACCATTCTTATCTGCTTCTACAGCTTCCCATTTGTGTACAAGTTTTTCAAAGCTCGTAATGGCTGCTTGTCTTTCTTGTGCAGATGCTAGCTTCCAGGCTGTCCAGTCAATTGTGCGGAAATCATGTAAGGAATACCAGCCATCCATTGTTTCTACTGCTTCAACCATGAATATCTCTCCTTTATATAGGTGTTAAATCCTCATATTTCTAAACATATCCCTAAATTAAACTATATCATAAGTAAGGAATCGTTAGCATTGAAGAAGGGTTAAGAATAAGCGTGTGTCTTTGGAAAGGTAGCAGTATGTCATCAATTTGTTAGAATTTATGGTTCAGATTTCTTTATACAACCTCAAAAGTATACTATGATTTTAATAAGGAGACGATGAAAGAGAAGAAGAATATGCTCAACATAAGATTCGGAGGTCGGAAATATGAGTGCGTTATTTAAAGCAATAGAGGAAAAAGTAAAAGGGACAAATAAATCAATTGTTTTTCCCGAAGGAACCGATAATCGTATTTTAAAGGCTGCAGAAAAACTAAGTAAGGACGGAATGGTCTTACCGATTCTGCTTGGAAATCAAGAAAAAATGGAACAGCTAGCGGCTAAAGAAGGTATTGATTTAAGTTTATGTAAAATGATTGATCCAGCTAAATATGAGAACACATCGAAAATGATAAATGAATTTGTTGTGAGAAGAAAAGGAAAGGCTACCGAAGAACAAGCGAAGGAAATCTTATTGGATGAAAATTACTTTGGTACAATGCTTGTTTATATGGGAGAGGCAGACGGGCTTGTTAGTGGTGCTGCGCATTCAACTGCTGAAACGGTAAGACCTGCATTGCAAATTATTAAGACAAAACAAGGGGTTCGAAAAACTTCTGGTGTCTTCATTATGGTAAGAGACCATGAAAAATATTTATTTGGTGATTGTGCGATTAATATTGCCCCTGATAGTCAAGATCTTGCGGAGGTCGCTGTGGAAAGTTCGGGAACTGCACGGCTATTCGGAATCGATCCTAGAGTGGCATTGTTAAGCTTTTCAACGAAAGGATCAGCAAAATCAGCAGAAACAGAGAAGGTTGAGGAAGCATTACGGATAGCAAAGGAAAAGGACGCCCAACTTGTAGTGGATGGAGAATTTCAATTTGATGCTGCTTTCGTACCGGAGGTGGCAAAAAAGAAAGCACCCGATTCAATTATTCAAGGGGATGCTAATGTCTTTGTATTTCCTAGCTTAGAAGCGGGAAACATCGGGTATAAAATCGCGCAGCGGCTTGGAGGCTTTGAAGCAGTAGGTCCGATACTTCAAGGGCTTAACCAACCTGTCAATGATTTATCCAGAGGATGTAGCGTAGACGATGTGTACAAGCTTGCTTTAATAACGGCGATGCAAGCCGAAGAACAATAAGTGTCTTAAAAGATAGTCACCTGTCTCGAAGGTTTTTTAAACTATTTCGAGACGGGCTTTTATTTTTAAATCGAACAATGCTTTACTGAAAGTCTCCGATTATTGCGGAAATCTTTTCATTACGTTTTAACATTTGTTGATAACGAGATGAAAACGTTTGTTGTTCTTCGACAGTAATATCCTGTACAACCAATTCCTCGCTTAGCTCGTGTAATGCATTTATGACACGATTTTTCATATCGTCTATCGTGAGATCGATTTGCAAAAGCTCACGCAAAGACGCCATCTTTTCTGGCTCAATTTTCGGATAGGAAAACTTTGTTTCTGCTCCTTGGATACTTTTCTCATAAAAGGCTTTTATCATGGCGGCACGTTCTTTGCTTTTTCCTTCCACATCGAGATAAATCTGAATTGCTGCACCATCTTTAATTCTCCGCTGTGATATACCAGCAAATTTTTTCCCGTTTATGCTTAAATCATAATCACCGGGGCAGTAGGAACCAACGATTTCATATGCCTCAATGGCTGTTGTTCTATCCTTCAGCATGTATTGTACAAAGCGCACCATCGCTTCATAGCACTTATTAATGGATAGTTGCTTTACGCCAGGAAGGATAAGTGAAAGATTCAGTACACCTTCATCAAGGACCACAGCAAGCCCACCAGAATTACGAACGACTACTTGATAACCGTGGTTTGCTAGCATCTGGATACCTGCTTCAAGATATGGAAGTCTTGCATCAGGAATACCAAGAACAACCGTTTTTGGATGGACCCACATTCTAAGAACGGGAGGTGATTCCTTATCACTCACGGAGCTAGCTAAAGCATCATCGATAGCAAATGAAGCTAGCGCAGTATATGGCTTACCTAGCAAATTTTGTTGGTTTGTATGGTCAATATATCGAAAGAGATCATGTGTTATGATTTCCTGCCAATTATTCATATGCGACTCCTTATCTACACATTATTTCTATTTTACACAGATTACCTTCTATGTGGTTTGTTTAATTATACCTTTTTTCCATTATCTCTATCATATATAATAAAGGAAAAATGTCGAACAGAAACGAGTTGGTTCAAAATGGCATATAAAGATAAGCAACTTCAGGAGGAAAAAGTATTTAAGGATCCAGTTCATCGCTATGTACATGTTCGTGACCAAGTAATTTGGGACTTGATTGCCACACCAGAATTTCAACGGCTTCGTAGAATAAAACAGTTAGGCACAACCAATTTAACGTTTCACGGAGCAGAGCATAGTCGATTTAATCACTCGCTTGGTGTGTATGAAATTGTTAGAAGGATTATTAATAATTTTCAGGATCGACCGAATTGGGATAATGAAGAACGGCTACTCTGTCTTTGTGCAGCTTTATTACATGATCTTGGTCACGGTCCTTTTTCGCATTCCTTTGAAAAAGTTTTTAAGCTAGATCATGAATATTTTACCCAACAAATTATTTTAGGAGATACAAAGATAAATGAAGTGTTAGAACGTGTACAACCAGGGTTTGCGCAGAATGTAGCGGATGTCATTGATAAGACGTATCAGAATAAATTAGTCGTAAGTTTAATTTCAAGTCAAATTGATGCAGACAGAATGGATTATTTGCTACGGGATGCCTATTTTACTGGGGTTAGCTATGGTCATTTTGATATGGAACGCATCCTTCGGGTCATGCGTCCGATAGAGGATCAAGTTGTTATTAAGTCAACAGGAATGCATGCGGTGGAAGATTATATTATGAGTCGCTATCAAATGTATTGGCAAGTTTATTTTCACCCAGTTACACGAAGTGCAGAAGTTATTTTAACTAAAATATTGCACCGCGCAAAGCACTTATATGAAACAAGCAATTATACATTTAAATTAGAGCCAACACACTTTATTTCTTTTTTTACAGGAGATGTACAGCTAGAGCATTATTTAAAGCTGGATGAATCGATTGTTCAATATTACTTCCAGCTATGGCAAGACGAAGATGATTTTATTTTAAGTGATCTTTGTGAACGGTTTATGAATCGACGGTTATTTAAGTATGTGGAATTTAATCCCAGTCATATGATGAAGGAATTAATGGAATTGTATCGGCTGTTTCAAAAAATCGGTATTGATCCAGAGTATTATTTAGTAGACGATTCCTCATCAGACTTACCATATGACTTTTATCGTCCAGGAGAAGAAGAAGAAAGATTGCCGATTCATTTATTGATGCCCAATGGGGAGTTAAAAGAACTATCCCGGCATTCGGATATCGTGGAAGCTATTTCAGGAAAGAAGCGTACCGATCATAAGCTTTATTTTCCGAAAGATGTTTTAGACATCAACGAGGATAAACAGACGGTAGAACAAATTAAGGCTATTCTTTACGGACAAGGAGATGAGGGCAATGTTAATTAATCATGCCAAGTTAATGCAGTTTTTTTCCGTTGCGAGAGAGGTCGTTGGCAGGAAGAAATTGCAAAAGATGATCTATATCCTACAATCCTGTGGTCTTCCATTTGAAGAAAAATATCAGTTTCATGTATATGGCCCTTACTCTGAAGAACTTTCATTACGCACGGAGGAGCTTTGTAATTTAGGCTTTCTCAGTGAAGAAAAAGAAGAAAAAAGCAATTATTTTCAATATCATTATACAATTACAACGGATGGAGAACGTTTTTTAGAGCAGTTTGACATGAAGATTGCTAGCTTAGAAGAAAAATCGGCGATGATTTTGGATAAAAGTGCTCGCTTTCTTGAATTGGTTGCTACAATGCTCTACTTTAAGCAATTACCACGAGAAGAAGTGGAGAAGAAGGTACATATTGTGAAACCAAAGCAAAATTACAATGAAACAGAACTAAAGGAAGCTTGGCAGCTTATTGATGCGTTAATGGATGCATAAGAACATTCACATGAAATTCAATAACAGGCATGCTACAATAATCTATATAGAAATTTAGAAGGAGGATCAACATGCATTCAGATCAATCTTCAAATAAAAAGAAGAATAATGCATTTACAATTATAAAGGATGATTCCAATGATGGACATGGCGGCTATGGAGTTGGTGCAATAAGCCTAGAAAACATGTCTTCCGTTATTGTCGACCCAAATGAAAATAAAGCCTATGTAGATATGGGGGCAATGCATGCGCGCAGTGAAATAGAGCGAAGAGTAAAATGGCTTCCGGATAAAGATGCTGTTCCTAATGGGAAGCTTTATTGGATTGTTTGGGTAAATGTTGAACATGGTGAGAACGGTCCATATTATGCTGGTGTTGCCGGAAGTGAAATCCGTGTCGATCGCTCTATAAAACGAGCTTATAAATCGATGCCTGAACATGTCACCCATATGGATAAGTCATTAAAGGGAAAAATCATTGTCGATCATATGGATGACCATTCTAAAAAGCTTCTAGGTGATTATTTGAAAACCTTTAATCAACAATTTTGGGAAAATTCTTCAGAAGAACTAAAAAATGCATTAGATGTACAATAAACTACAACATATAATTGTGAATAATTTGTGACTTAATCGTGAACAAACTGTTAAATTATTGTACTTTCCAACAGAAGTTTGTAAAATATGTATACATGGGCTAAAACATGTATTGCTAGGACAAAAAAGAAGCCGACCATCGAAGAGATTGGACACCTCTTCAAAAGGTCGGCTTCTTTTGTTTATTAGGGAAGAAACATATCAAACCATTTTTCAAAGGATTCATTTTCTTCCTTTTTTTCTTCATGTAGATGGATAGTACAGCTTTCTGTTGGCTCGTTTCCTGCAATAAAATACATCACCGTTCTCGTTGGACAATACGGGGTTGCTCGTTCGCCTGTAGTTGGATCAATTGGGATACCGATGACTCCTTTTGGTTCCTTAAATGATTGTTCAGGCTTTCCTTCATGAGCCTCTTCCATGAAGTTTGCCCATATCTTTTTAGCATAGGATTGTTCGGCAACCTTTTCGATGGCGCGATTATCATCATAGCCGGTCCAAATCCCAGTAACTAAATCAGGGCTAAAGCCAATCATCCAGTTGTCTGACCTAGTAGTACCAGATTTTCCAGCATATTCCCGTGTTAATTGATCCGTAATGGTAGAGCCAGTCACTGGCATATACCCATTCAAGGATTCATCGAACATACCTGTCATTAATTGGGACAGGATGAACGTCTTCTGGGCATCGAGCACTTTTTCGCTTGAATGTGGGGCTCGTTTATAAATCTCCTTGCCATTATAATCGACAATTCGTTCGATAGTGTGCGCTGACACTGCCATACCGCCGTTGGCCAACATGGCATAACCTCGTACCATTTCTAGCACAGAAACAGATGCAGTACCTAAGGCAAGTGATGGCACAGCAGGAAGTTCACTTGTAATACCGAATTTTCGTGCAGTTTCAGTAAGTTTACCCTCCCCAAGATAAAGAATGGTTTTTACTGCATAAATATTGTCAGAAAGGGCCAAAGCCTGGGCTAATGTAATCGGTTCATAAGCATAGTACCCATTGTAGTTACTAGGCTGATACACATTTCCGTTTTCTAATGTAAAAGCGGTTGGCTTGCTCATCACTTTCGTAGTCGCGGTATATCCATTTTCCAATGCCGCATAATACAAAAAAGGCTTAAAAGCAGATCCTGGCATTCGTTTTGCTACAATGGCACGATTATAAGGGCTATCCTTATAATTCTTTCCTCCAATAAGTGCTTTAATTTGTCCACTATCTGGCATCATTGCTATGGCACCGATTTGCATATCGGTAGAATTAGGGACGGTCTCTTGTACACGCTTCTCCATCATTTGTTGTGCAGCTTTGTCCATTGTCGTATAAATATGGTAACCACCAGATTTTACTGCTTCTATGTCTAATTGGAGTATGCCGGCTGCTTCCCGAATAACCGTATCCTGAAAATAACTTCCTAACCCTGTTCTTTTGGTTTCTTCTTTTGTTGCATAGAGAAGCGGTTCGTTCTTCGCGTTTGTGAATCCTTGTGGAGAAATGATGTTTTCATTTTTCATTTGCGACAAGATGAGCTCCTGTCTCTTTTTTGCCCTTTCTGGATCATTAATTGGAGAATAATACGTAGGGCCTTTTGGAATACCAGCTAGCATTGCAGACTCAGCTAATGACAAGCTGTTCGCTGACTTGTTAAAAAATAATTTACTAGCCGCTTCAATGCCGTATGCGCCATGGCCATAGTATATTGTATTTAAATAGCCCTCAAGAATCTCTTTTTTTGAATAAAACATTTCTAAACGAATCGTATAAAACGCTTCCTTTAATTTCCTTGTCCACGTTTTCTCTTGTGTAAGATAAAGATTTCGAGCGTATTGTTGGGTTAGCGTACTTGCACCTTCCTTCAATGAAAAGTGCTGTAAATCACGTATGGCTGCTCCAACGATACGTTTTAAATCAAACCCGTTATGTTTGAAAAAATGTTGATCTTCAATTAATAAAGTAGCATCGACTAAATCGCTAGACATATCTTCTAAGTTTATCCAATGTCGATTTTCAACGCCTTTTTCCTCTCCAATAACTGAGCCATCATCGCTATAATAGATTGTATTTTTATCACTGTTAATTGGTGGGGGTCCAAGCAAAAAGCTCGTCACATAAACACCTGCAATGAACAACATAAAGCAAGCACCAACAATGAAAAGTGTTCTTACCCCCCATTTTCGAATAAAAGATCTTCTTTTTTTCATCGCAATTACCTCGTTTTCTTTAGGGTGTATAGAAGAATAAAAAGTAGTTGTAATCTTGATTCATACGTATTAACCAGTATTGAACGAATAGAGCGGATATAAACGAGCAACAAATCAATTTATAAGAAAATTAACGAAAGCACAAAGACCTGGGGATGAAAATAATTAGGGTATTGAAAAAACCTTCTATTGAACGCTATAATTAACAGATATAGCATGAAGGCAAATCATTTATTGTAGAGGCGATTTTATGAGGCAAAGCGTGAAAATAGAAATGCGCACAACCATTGATGATAATGGTCAAATGGAATATAATACAATTTGTCAATTAGGCACACTGCAGCGACGTGAAAATATTCATGTGCTGCTTTTTGAAGAAGTATCAGAGGAGAATGCTGTAATTAAAAACCTAATAACGATTCAGCCGGAGAAGGTAAACATTAAAAGAACCGGTAATGTAATGATGAATCAACAGTTTGTGGAGAGACAGATTACTGAAAATGTACTTCGTCATCCATATGGCACGATCCATATGGAAACATATACGAATGCTATTTCTTATGAGGATACAGATCAAGAAAATGGCCAGTTAACAATTGATTACACAGTGAAATTAAACGGACAAGAAGCTCGAAAGCATTTGCTAGAGCTTAACTATAAGAAGGAGGATATAGCATGAATATCCTAGAGCAAACAGAGGATACATTAAAGCAACAAATTAAAGCAGCGGTTTTGAAAGCGGATCTAGCTAGCGAAGAAGAAATACCATCCATCATTTTAGAAAAGCCGAAAGAAAAGTCACATGGTGATTTTGCTACAAATATTGCCATGCAGCTTGCCCGTGTTGCAAAAAAAGCCCCCAAAATGATTGCAGACGATATTGTATCCCATTTAGATAAAACAGCAGCATCCATTGATCGCGTGGAAATTGCTGGACCGGGCTTTATTAATTTTTTCATGAAAACAGATTTTCTTGAAGATGTCATTCCTGCAATCTTAGACGCTGGAGCTGCTTATGGAACAACAAATACCGGACACGGAAAACGAATTCAGGTTGAGTTCGTATCGGTAAATCCTACTGGAGATTTACACTTAGGTCATGCAAGAGGAGCAGCATTTGGAGATGTGTTATGTAATCTTCTTGCTACATCCGGTTATCAAGTAGAACGTGAGTATTATATGAATGACGCTGGCAATCAAATTGATAACTTGGCGCGTTCGATTGAGGCGCGTTATGCACAAGCACTTGGGCGTGAAGCGGAAATGCCAGAGGATGGGTATCATGGTGCGGATATTGTAGAAATCGGTGAAGAACTAGCGAAAGAGTATGGAGATAAGTGGCTTCATGAAGCGAATGATGAACGAATTACCTTCTTTAAGGAATATGGATTAAAATATGAGTTTCAAAAAATAGAAGCAGATTTAAATGAATTTGGTGTCACATTTGATAATTGGTTTTCAGAGAAAAGCTTATATGAGGAAAATAAAATAACACCAATGCTTCATAAATTAGCAGAAGGCAACTATACGTATGAAAAAGACGGTGCTGTCTGGTTTCGTTCGACAGATTTCGGAGATGATAAAGACCGTGTGCTCGTTAAGAATGACGGCAGCTACACGTATTTAACGCCAGATATTGCGTATCACCAAAATAAAATTGATCGTGGCTTTGATCAGCTTATTAACGTTTGGGGAGCAGACCATCATGGCTATATCCCACGTATGAAAGCAGCGATCCAAGCACTAGGATATCCGAAAAATAAGCTTGAAGTAAAAATCATTCAAATGGTTAACCTATTTGAAAATGGACAAAAGGTGCGTATGAGTAAACGAACAGGAAACGCAGTTTCTTTACGTGAACTCATGAGTGAAGTTGGCGTAGATGCAGTTCGATACTTTTTCGTTATGCGTTCCAATGATGCACAGTTAGATTTTGATATGGATCTAGCGCGTTCAGAATCAAATGATAACCCGGTTTACTATGTTCAATATGCACATGCTCGAATAAGTACGATGCTAAAGCAAGCAGAAAATAAAGGCTTTGCATTAGACGGTGCGTTTGATGCAGCATTGCTCACAGCAGAAAAGGAAACAGAGCTGTTGAAAAAGCTTGGCGAATATCCACAGGTTGTTGCAGATGCAGCCCAAAAGCAAGCACCACATCGAGTAACACAATACGTTTTCGATTTGGCATCTTTATTGCATAGTTTTTATAATGCGGAAAAGGTATTAGATGCAGATAATGAAGCATTAACTTATGCACGTCTAGCCTTGATGAAGGCGGTACGTATTACGATAGCAAATGCCCTTGCCTTACTAGGGGTAACGGCTCCAGAAAAGATGTAATTGAAAAAGCTGTTCGAAATAAAGCTGTTTTAGTCTTTATTAGAGCAGCTTTTCTTTTGTTTTTTGTGAATTCAAGCTTTTTTTATGTGCATGTAGAATATTATATTTTACAAAAACAGGTTGACTGAATGATCATTCATATTTTATAGTAGACGTATACATGAGGAATTAGAAATTATTTTTTTCTGAAAAATGCAACCGTTATCATTTTTCGCTATACTATAACAAAGGGGGAGCGGATGGTGAATTTATTTTTGTTGGTGAATTTACTTGCATTCATTGGAATAACTGGTTATGCCGTTTTTTTATTTGCCAAGGTAATTGCAACAAGAGTTGCATATATAAAGCTTGGAAGAAAATCGGAATTTGATAAGGATTTAAAAACCCGGCTGAAAAAAATCCTGACCATTGTATTTGGTCAAACAAAGCTTTTAAAGGATAAAAAGTCAGGTGCAATTCACGTTATGATGTTTTACGGCTTTATCCTTGTTCAATTTGGCGCGATCGACATGTTTATTAAAGGGTTGGTTCCAGAAAAGCATTTGCCTTTCGGACCGCTTTATCCGGGATTTACTTTTTTTCAAGAGCTCGTAACGTTGATGATTCTCACTGCGGTAGTTTGGGCGTTTTATCGCCGTTATATTGAAAAGCTTGTTCGATTAAAGCGAGGATTTAAAGCTGGTCTTGTTCTCATTTTTATCGGTACATTAATGCTTTCTGTTCTACTAGGAAATGGAATGGCGCAAATTTGGCATGGCCATGATCCAACATGGACAGAGCCAATTGCTAGTCTCATAGCAGGTGTCTTTGGTTGGCTCTCACCAACTGTAGCAATGGTAGTCTTTTATATTGCGTGGTGGATTCATACGATTACCTTACTGTCCTTTCTCGTTTATGTTCCACAGTCAAAGCATGCCCATTTAATTGCAGCACCAATTAATGTTTTTTTCAGTAAGCGTGTGCCAGGGAAACTAAAAAAGCTCGACTTTGATATCGAAGATGAAGAGGAAGAAGAAGTATCCTTTGGTGTTGGGAAAGTAGAAGACTTTGAACAGGTGCAAATGATAGATTTCTATGCATGTGTTGAATGTGGTCGTTGTACTGATGTATGCCCAGCATCAACAACAGGAAAAATGCTTTCACCAATGGATTTGATGATTAAGCTTCGTGATCATCTAACAGAAAAAGGGGCAGCAGTAACAGGAAAAACGCCATGGGTACCTACCTTTGCATTTGCAGGAACAACAGGGAATCAATTAGCTACAAAGGCAAGAAACGAAGCGGTGGCAAGTGTAGAAGGCATTCAATTAATTGGTGATGTCATAACAGAAGAAGAACTTGGTGCATGTACAACATGCCGAAATTGTGAGGATGCATGCCCGGTCATGAATGAACATGTAGATAAGATTATTGATTTGCGTCGTTATCTTGTTATGACAGAAGGGAAAATGGATTCGGATATTCAACGTGCGGTTATGAATATCGAACGCCAAGGAAATCCATGGGGTCTTTCTAAAAAAGATCGAATTAAATGGCGTGAGCTCGATGAATCTGTTTATATTCCAACTGTAAAAGAGCTGAAAAAGGAAGAAAAGGAATTTGATTACTTATTCTGGGTTAGCTCGATGGGGGCTTATGATAGCAGAAGCCAGAAAATCGCAATTGCATTTGCTAAATTAATGAATCAAGCGGGGATCCGCTTTGCTATTCTAGGAAATAAAGAAGCAAATTCAGGAGATACGGCACGCAGAATTGGAAATGAGTTTTTATTCCAAGAGATTGCCGAGAAAAATATAAAAGAATTTCAAAAACATGATGTGAAAAAAATCGTTACGATTGATCCTCACGCATACAATATTTTTAAAAATGAATACCCTGATTTTGGCTTTACTGCAGAGGTGTACCATCATACACAGCTGCTATATGATCTCGTTATGAATGGCAAGTTAAAACCAGAACGCTCAATTAATGAAAGATTAACGTATCATGATTCTTGTTATTTAGGAAGATATAATGGCGTGTATGATCCTCCACGTGAAATCCTGAGGGCTATTCCGGGGTTAGAATTAGTAGAGATGGATCGCAGTCGTGAAAACGGGATGTGCTGTGGTGCAGGTGGTGGCTTAATGTGGGCAGAAGAAACGACAGGAAATCGCATCAATGTAGCACGTACAGAGCAAGCACTTGCTGTTCAGCCTTCTATGATATCAAGCGCTTGTCCATTCTGTTTGACGATGTTGAGTGATGGAACAAAGGCGAAGGAAGTAGAAGAGGATATTCAAACGATGGATGTTGCAGAGATTCTAGCATTATCTGTTTTAATAGAAGAAGCTTCAAAAACAGCTTAGCCTTGCCTCTTTGGCAGTTCCGCTTTTTCTATGAAATACAATTATGATAAACTCATAGTTAGGAAGAGGGCATTCCTCTTCCTCTTTTGAAAGCCCGTGTTGAGCGAGCGTTCAATCGAATATAAGCGAGGCATTTTTTACAACCCTACTCACGAATAAATCGTATTAAGGGAGAATCCCGATGCGTTTCTATTGCTAACAAGCCGTTTCGGAAAAATACTTCGCTTTCCGTGGGCGGCTGATGAGCCTCTGCTCCCACAGGACAAGGAAGACTTCGAAAGCGTAACATCGCACGAAGGAAATGTGCACTTTATTTCCAAGGAGTCTCAGCATTTTTCCTTCACTAGAACGCAGGAAGCCATGATTCTAAAATTGCTGTATACGAGTGATATGGGGATAAGAAATAGTAAATCGTTATCTAAGGCAAAAAATTCACTAACGATTTTCACACTATTTCGAGTATAATGCTTTTGCAAGAGTAGCAACAAATCATTTTGTGAAAATGGAGTTCATGATAAATGGAAAGTGTAATCCAAAAAGGAAAGGATGTATAAAAGGATGCGAAAAACGGTTATTGTTTCAGGAGCAAGAACACCCTTTGGAAAATTCGGAGGTGGATTAAAAAGCTTTACTGCATCACAGCTAGGAGGAACTGCAATCCGTGAAGCACTTCAACGTGCAGGAATGGATGGTACGGAAGTTGATGAAGTAATTATGGGAACTGTATTACAAGGCGGACAAGGACAAATCCCATCACGACAAGCTGCACGTGAAGCTGGAATTCCTTGGACAGTAAAGACAGAAACAATTAATAAAGTATGTGCTTCTGGCTTGAGAAGTGTAACATTAGCTGATCAATTAATTCGCCTTGGTGAAGAAGATGTTATCGTTGCAGGTGGTATGGAGAGTATGTCAAATGCACCATATTTTCTTCCAGATGCACGATGGGGAAATCGCATGGGAGATAAAGCTTTAAAAGATATGATGATGCATGACGGTTTAACCTGCTCATTTACAGGCGTGCACATGGGGAATTATGGAAATTTAACTGCGGAGGAATTTTCCCTAACGCGAGAAGCACAGGATGAATGGGCATATCAGAGTCATCAGCGGGCTATCAAAGCAATCGAAGAAGGAAAATTTCAAGAGGAAATCGTTCCATTGGAAGTGCCACAACGAAAAGGCGATCCAATTATCGTTGATACGGATGAAGCACCAAGAAAGGACACAAGTGTTGAAAAATTAGCAAAGCTGCGTCCTGCATTTGATCCGAATGGAACCATCACTGCTGGAAATGCGCCTGGTGTAAATGATGGAGCATGTGCTTTCGTCGTAATGTCAGATGAAAAAGCAAAAGAAATGAATAAAGAAGTAATGGCAACGATACTCGGCCATGCGGAAGTAGCTGTAGAAGCAGAGAAATTTCCACAAACTCCTGGGCTTGTCATAAATAAGCTTCTTGAAAAAACGGGCTATGCAAAAGAAGATATTGATTTATTTGAGATCAATGAAGCATTTGCTGCTGTATCCTTAGCAAGTGGGAAGATCGCCGACGTTGATCCAGAGAAGATAAATGTTAATGGTGGAGCAGTTGCGCTTGGGCATCCAATTGGTGCAAGTGGTGCACGTATCATTTTAACGTTAATTCATGAATTAAAGCGACTTGGCGGTGGACTTGGTATTGCAGCGATTTGCAGTGGTGGCGGGCAAGGTGATGCTGTATTAGTTGAGGTTCCTAAAAAATAAGTGATCATTACAAGCACTTGCCCGCTAAGTGCTGGAATGAACTTATTATTGTGCAAAAACATGGATGGATAAAAACTATCACGGAGTACCCAAGGAGTTTGAGCCTTTATTTAGTTGCTTAGAACGAGAGGCGGCGACTCCTGCGGGAAAAACATGCGTCTTGAGACCCCATAGTGAGCATTTTTTGCGAACGAGGAGGCTCAAGCGATAACTCCTGTAAGCGCTTACTCGTAGAGCGAAGTATTGGGTTTAACCGATGTAATAATTTATGGGAACAGTGAGAAACAAGAGGCGGAAAATAGTGTAAACATAATATACGAGGGGGAAAGGTATGGAAATTAGAAATGTCATGGTTGTTGGTGCAGGACAAATGGGGTCAGGGATTGCACAGGTTTGTGCACAAGCTGGATATCAGGTTTTTTTACATGATAAGAATGAACAGGCGTTGGAGAAGGGGATGCAGCATATTGAACGGCTGCTCGAAAAAGCAGTACAAAAAGAAAGAATAAGCCCAGCTGATAAGGATGAGACGTTACAGCGCTTAACAGCCGCTAAACAGGTTGATGCTGCTGCAAGCTGTGATGTCGTGATTGAAGCAGTTGTCGAGAACATGGAGGTTAAAACTAAGGTCTTTCAAGAGCTTGCACGAATAACGCCAGCACATACCATTTTAGCTTCTAATACATCATCATTACCAATTACAGAAATTGCAGCAGTAACAAATCGGCCTGAAAAGGTAATTGGCATGCACTTCATGAATCCAGTGCCAGTTATGCAGCTTGTTGAAATCATAAAAGGTCTACAAACAAGCGACGAAACCTTTGAAACGATAAAAAAGATGGCAGATACGCTTGGTAAAACATCAGTAGAAGTAAATGACTTTCCAGGCTTTGTAGCGAACCGTGTATTAATGCCGTTAATCAATGAAGCGATTTATGCTGTTTATGAAGGGGTTGCCTCTGTAGAGGATGTTGATACGGTAATGAAGCTTGGAATGAATCATCCGATGGGACCATTAACGCTGGCGGATTTTATTGGACTTGATACATGTCTTTCCATTATGGAAGTCATGCATGATGGCTTAGGAGATTCCAAGTATCGTCCATGTCCTTTACTTCGCAAATATGTTAGTGCAGGATGGCTTGGTAAAAAATCCGGTCGTGGTTTCTACCAATATGAATGATAAATGATAAACGTAGCTTTTTGTGATCAAAAGGGGGAGCATCCAATGAATATGCATTTTACGGAAGAGCAACAAATGATGCGGAAAATGGTTCGTGATTTTGCCCAAAAAGAAGTTGCAAAGGAAGTAGATCTTATGGAGCAAACAGATCGATTTCCAAAAGCGCTTGTTCAAAAAATGGGAGAGCTTGGATTAATGGGGATTTCCATTCCAGAAAAATATGGCGGAAGCGGGATGGACTTTACTTCTTATATTATTGCGATTCATGAGCTTTCGAAAGTGAGTGCCGCACTCGGGGTTATTTTGTCTGTTCATACATCTGTAGGAACGAATCCCATTTTATATTTCGGGAATGATGCGCAAAAAGCGCATTATTTGCCAAAGCTAGCTAGAGGAGAATATTTAGGAGCCTTTGCGCTAACAGAGCCAAGTGCGGGTTCTGATGCTGCCAATTTAAAAACAAAAGCAGTTAAAGATGGAGATCACTATATTTTATCAGGCTCAAAGGTATTTATTACGAATGGTGGCGAAGCAGATACGTATATTACCTTTGCAAGAACAGGGAACGAATCCGGTTCAAACGGGATTAGTGCATTTATTGTTGAAAAAGATACACCTGGTCTTGTAATAGGGAAGAAAGAAAGAAAAATGGGGTTACATGGTTCTAATACAGTTCAGCTAACCTTTGATCAATGTGCTGTTCCACAGCAACAGCTATTAGGAGAAGAGGGGCAAGGATTTAAAATTGCGATGGCAAATTTAAATGTTGGCCGAATTGGAATTGCTGCGCAAGCTTTAGGAATAGGCGAAGCAGCGCTAGAGCATGCAGTTTCCTATGCAAAAGAACGGAAGCAGTTTGGAAAACCGATTGCTGTCCATCAAGGCGTTTCCTTTAAACTTGCTGACATGGCAACTAATGTAGAAGCTGCCAAGCTATTAATCTATCATGCTGCATCACTCGTTCAACAAGACATCCCTTGTGGCAAAGAAGCATCAATGGCAAAGCTCTATGCAACCAAAACAGCAGTTCAAGCCGCGATTGAAGCAGTGCAGATTTTTGGTGGCTATGGGTATACAGAAGACTATCCCGTTGAACGCTTGTTTCGCGATGCCAAAGTAACCGAAATTTATGAAGGTACAAATGAAATTCAACATATGGTCATAGCCAAGAAGATTTTAACTTAACAACGCCTAAAAGTAAGCGTATACAAAAAAGAGTTCGTGCATTTCAAACAAGAATCTAAAACAACGGATTTAAGGAATATCGTACTTAAACATAATATACGAGGGGGAAACGAAATGAATTTTCAATTAACCGAAGAACAGGAAATGCTGCGGAAAATGGTTCGTGACTTTGCCAGTAAGGAAGTAGCGCCAACTGCTGCGGAACGAGATGAAGAAGAACGTTTTGATCGGTCTATTTTCGATAAGATGGCAGAACTTGGATTAACGGGGATTCCTTGGCCAGAAGCGTATGGTGGCATTGGAGCAGATTATGTAAGCTATGTTATTGCAGTGGAAGAACTATCACGTGTTTGTGCTTCAACTGGTGTTACATTATCCGCACACCTGTCATTAGCGAGCTGGCCTATCTATAAATACGGAAATGAAGAACAAAAGAAAACGTTCCTCTATCGACTAGCAACAGGAGAAGCGCTTGGTGCATATGCATTGTCTGAACCAGGGGCAGGAAGTGATGTAGCTTCTATGAAAACCGTTGCTAAAAAAGATGAATCGGGCTACATTTTAAACGGTAATAAGGTATGGATTACGAACGGTGGTGTGGCAGATCTTTATATTGTATTTGCAAAAACAGATACCGATGCGAAACATAGAGGAATTAGTGCATTCATTGTTGAAAAAGGTACAGAAGGATTTACATTTGGAAAAAAAGAAAAGAAACTAGGCATCCGTTCTTCACCAACAACTGAGCTAATATTTGAAAACTGCCATATTCCGAAGGAGAATCTGCTTGGTGAAGAAGGAGATGGATTTAAAATCGCGATGACTACGCTTGACGGCGGAAGAAATGGGATCGCTGCGCAAGCATTAGGAATTGCTCAAGGAGCCCTAGATGCTGCTGTTGATTATGCTAAAGAAAGAGAGCAGTTTGGAAAGCCAATTGCCCATAACCAAGGTATTTCTTTTAAATTAGCAGACATGGCGACAGAAATCGAAGCATCAAGATTGCTCACATATCAAGCTGCATGGCTTGAATCAGAGGGGCTTCCATATGGAAAAGCTTCTGCAATGTCTAAGTTATTTGCAGGAGATGCAGCTATGCGTATTACAACAGAAGCAGTCCAAGTGTTTGGCGGTTATGGATATACGAAGGATTATCCTGTTGAACGGTATATGCGTGATGCGAAAATCACGCAAATTTATGAAGGTACGAATGAAATACAGCGTCTTGTTATCGGAAGAATGCTAACGAAATAATTGTATTTGAAGCGATATGATTATGGATCGTTTCATAATAACAAGCAATCATATTACGTGTAAATGGTAAATATTGATCGCAAGAAAGGAATGGACGTCATGCACCCACTCGTCGACCGGATAAAACACAAAGACATTCGAGCTTTAGCCAAAGCCATTACACTCGTTGAAAATGATGATGAAGAAAAACTGGAGCTGCTTAGTGCTATTTTTTCGATGCAAAAAAAAGCACTGTATGTCGGTATAACAGGATCTCCTGGCGCTGGAAAGAGCTCATTAGTAAATCGATTAATCGAGAAGGTTCGAGCCGAAGGAAAAACAGTAGCTGTAATTGCAGTTGATCCGACAAGTCCGTTTAGTGGAGGTGCATTGCTAGGGGATCGTGTTCGAATGAATAAGCATTTCGTCGATGATGGCGTGTTTATCCGAAGTATGGCAACACGTGGTAGCCTTGGTGGTCTAGCGCGTGCAACAAAGGATACAGTTCGAATATGTGATGCCTATGGCTTTGACGTTATTATCGTAGAGACGGTGGGGGTAGGGCAGTCTGAGCTTGATATTATGAAAATTGTCGATACAACAGCTGTAGTCCTAACACCGAATAGTGGCGATGTCCTGCAAATATTTAAAGCAGGGATTATGGAAATTGCTGATCTATTTGTAATCAATAAAGCAGACTTACATGGCGTAGGTAAGCTAACAGCTTTGCTGCGAGAATTGGTTAGTATGACGAGCAATGAACAATATGAAGTACCGATCGTAAAAACAATAACGACAGAAAATAAAGGTATAGACGAACTTTGGGATCATATAAAAACACATCATCGATTTTTATATGAAACACAAGAAGGAGAGAAGCGTCGAGTACAACAGCAGGAGCTCGAAGTAATGGAGTTAATGCGAGAAGAGATTTGGCGAGAGGTGAAGCTTTATCTGGAACGAGAAAACAGCTTATTGCAAATTACTGCAAGTGTCGATCCTTATCGGCTAGCTAAAACGCTATTCGAAAAATGGAAACAGGAGGAAGGGGGCACAGCACATGGGCGAGAATGAAATCCTGACCTCTGTAAAAGACCAACAATTAATTGAAAAGCGGCGGAATCAAATGATTAAAGGAGCAATTACTTTATTTAAGGAAAAGGGCTTCCACCGAACGACAACACGCGAGATTGCTAAAGAAGCTGGCTTTAGCATTGGAACGTTGTATGAGTATATTCGAACGAAAGAGGATGTATTGTTTTTAGTTTGTGATGCCATTTATGCACAGGTACAATCTCGTTTAGAAGAACAAATTGATTTAGAGCATCCTTCTATCCATAACTTGGTTACCGTTGTGAAAGCGTATCTTATGCTTATGGATGAGATGCAGGAGGAAGTTCTCATCATGTATCAAGAAGTAAAATCGCTGAAAAAAGAATCGAAAGAATATGTGTTGGAAAAAGAACGAGAAATGGTCGGTATGTTAAAACGCGTGATTTTATCGTGCCTACCACATGATGTATCGGAACGCGATGCAGAGCTATTAGCCAATAACATTTTTGTTCAAGGACAAATGTGGGGCTTCCGTCGTTGGATGCTCCAAAAAAACTTTACACGAGAAGAATATATTGATCGTCAAATTCATTATTTAATGCGTGCTTTATCTGTTGAATCATAAGGGAAACAAAGAGGGGATGAAAAAACAGAAAATGATGCATAAAAACGGGGAGGATGAATGATGGACATATATAAGCCGAAAAATCCAGTTCGATTTGTGACAGCATCTAGCTTGTTTGATGGACATGATGCTTCGATAAATATTATGCGCCGGATTTTGCAATCAAGCGGTGCAGAGGTGATTCATTTAGGCCATAATCGTTCTGTTGAAGAAGTGGTGCACGCAGCGATTCAAGAGGATGCCCAAGGTATTGCAATCTCATCTTATCAAGGCGGGCATGTAGAATATTTTAAATATATGATTGATTTATTAAATGAAATGGGAGCATCGCATATCCATGTATTTGGTGGCGGTGGTGGGGTAATTATCCCTCGAGAAATAAAAGAACTGCATGCATATGGCGTTACTAAAATATTTTCACCAGAAGATGGTCGAGAAATTGGCCTACAAGGTATGATTAATTTCATGCTAGAAAAATGTGATGTAAATCCGCCAATCGATGTAGAAAAAGACAAAGCAAGACTTACTAAAGGCGATCGTCAGGCAATGGCAAAGTTTATAACGTATATGGAAAATGCAGCAGAGGATAATGAAGAAAAAGCAAACGTGCTTCGTTCACTTGCTGAATTAGGAAATAGTGCGACCCCTGTTTTAGGAATTACAGGTACTGGTGGAGCGGGGAAAAGCTCACTAACCGATGAACTAATTCGTCGCTTTATCCATGAAATTCCCGATAAAAAGATAGCTATCATTTCCATTGATCCAACGAAACGAAAAACAGGTGGAGCCTTGCTTGGTGATCGTATTCGGATGAATGCCATTTTTTCTGATCGTGTTTATATGCGTTCATTGGCAACACGGGATTCTCGGAGTGAACTTTCCAAAGCAATTCAGGATGTTATCACAGTTGTTCGTGCATCAGGTTATGATTTCATTATCGTGGAAACGAGTGGAATTGGGCAAGGAGATGCAGCAATAACGGATATTACAGATTTGTCGATGTACGTGATGACGGCAGAATTTGGTGCGCCTACACAGCTTGAAAAAATCGACATGATCGATTTTGCAGATTTTATCGTCATTAATAAATTTGAACAAAAAGGCTCTGAGGATGCATTAAATCAAGTTCGGAAACAATATGAACGCAGTCATATGCTTTTCCATCAGGATAAGGAAAAATTTCCTGTTTTCGGAACGATAGCAAGTCAGTTTAATGATGCCGGAACAAATGCTTTATTTGCTGCAATTGTCGATACATTAAATGAAAAATATGCTTGGAATGAAACAATAGATTTTGAGCGTTATAAAATTGCTGAAAAGCAAAATATGATTATTACGAACGAACGGCGTCATTATTTGCGTGAGAATGCACAATATGTTCGCAACTATCATCAAGATATTAAAAAACAAAGTACCATTGCACGTAAGCTTTATCAGCTAAATGGTGTGATAGCAGATGTTCCGGATGACACCGTAAAAGAAACGCTACAAGCGACCGTCTCATCCTATGAAAAGCAATTACAGCCAACGGCGAAGGAAATGTTAGAGAAATGGGAAGAAACCGCTCAAAGCTATAAGCAGGACACAATGACATTCAAGGTTCGCGATCGAGAAATCACGATGGATATTGTAACAGAATCGTTGGCAGGAGTTAAAATTCCAAAGGTCGCTTTTCCAACATACATGGACTGGGGAGAACGGCTAACCTGGTTGATGAAGGAAAATGTACCAGGTGCTTTTCCTTATACTGCTGGTGTTTTTCCGTTTAAGCGAAAAGGAGAAGATCCAAAGCGACAATTCGCTGGAGAAGGAACACCAGAGCGAACGAATAGACGGTTTCACTATTTGTCGAAAGATGATGATGCGAAACGGCTTTCAACGGCATTTGATTCCGTGACATTGTATGGGGAGGATCCGGCACATCGCCCGGATATATATGGAAAGGTTGGCGAAAGTGGCGTTAGCATTTGTACGTTAGAGGATATGAAAAAGCTATATGATGGCTTTGATTTAATTGATCCAATGACCTCGGTATCAATGACAATTAATGGACCGGCACCAATCATATTAGCAATGTATTTTAACACAGCAATTGATCAGCAAGTGGAGAAATATAAAAAGGAGCATGGACAAGAGCCGGCAGGAGAAGTATACGAACAAATTAAAAAAGATACATTAGCTGTTGTAAGGGGAACAGTGCAAGCAGATATTTTAAAAGAAGATCAAGGACAAAACACGTGTATATTTTCAACGGAATTTGCGCTCCGCATGATGGGCGATATACAGCAATACTTTATAGATCATAAGGTGCGTAACTACTATTCTGTATCTATTTCTGGGTACCATATTGCTGAAGCAGGAGCAAATCCGATTACCCAGCTTGCATTTACACTTGCAAATGGATTTACGTATGTAGAGTATTATTTAAGTCGGGGAATGGATATTGATGATTTTGCGCCGAACCTATCTTTTTTCTTCTCGAATGGATTAGATCCAGAATATACTGTAATAGGACGTGTTGCCCGCAGGATTTGGGCAATTGTAATGCGGGATAAATATGGTGCAAATGAACGGAGTCAAAAGCTCAAATATCATATCCAAACATCTGGTCGATCTTTACATGCGCAGGAAATTGATTTTAACGATATTCGTACAACATTACAGGCATTACTTGCTATTCAGGATAATTGTAATTCCTTGCACACGAATTCCTATGATGAGGCGATTACAACACCAACTGAGGAGTCTGTGCGTCGAGCAATGGCAATTCAAATGATCATTAATAAAGAATTTGGGTTGACCAAAAATGAAAATTCCTTACAGGGCTCCTTTATCATTGAGGAACTAACAGACCTTGTTGAAGAAGCGGTTCTTCAGGAATTCGAGAAAATGAATGATCGTGGTGGTGTGCTTGGAGCAATGGAGCGTCAATACCAACGCGGGAAAATACAGGAAGAATCACTTTATTATGAAAGTAAAAAGCATTCGGGTGAATTGCCGATCATTGGTGTAAATACGTACTTAAACCCGAATCCGCCTTCTGAAGAGGAAATCGATTCAATGGAGCTTGCTCGTGCAACAGAAGAAGAAAAAGAGCATCAGATCCGAGAGCTGCATCGCTTTCAAGAAAGCCATAAAGAAGAAGTGATAGATGCATTAGACCGATTAAAACGGACTGCTGCTTCTGGTGGGAATATTTTTAGTGAATTAATGGAAACAGTAAAAGTAGCTAGTTTAGGACAAATTACAAATGCGCTTTATGAGGTCGGTGGACAATATCGAAGAAATATGTAGAATGCGTGAGGGGAATTAGCCAGGAGGTATCCTCCTGGTCTTTTTTTTGAAGTTATAAATATTTCGGTCGGTTTATTTGAATACCAAAATTTTTTGCCCTAGCTTTCTTTTTTAACATCGGTGTGGAAGAATAATCGAGTAATGGCTAATATTAGAGGTTTTCGCTTAATCGCTTTTCTTTTCATCATTTATGCAGTATAATAATCAGAGTTTTTCAAAGGCGTATCTAATTTTTTATGCTAGCATAATCGGTTATTATTTGTTTATAATGTATGGTATGATTTATACTGCATAAATGGAAAAAACTTCTACTTACAGCTATTTACCTGTATCTAATTACAGGCTGATGAAATATGTAAAGATAAATTAGGCGAAAAGCCTCAATAACATAAGAAAAGGGAGTGCGGTAACGTGAGCTTGAAAAATTATAGCCGCGAGGAATTAAAGCAAATGTCAATGATTGAATTGGCAGACCTCATTTTGTTGGATGAAAAGAAAGCAATTCATTTTAAAGACATTTTTGACAAAATTGCTGATCTAAAAGAATTGACAAATAAAGAAAAAGACGATTACATCGCACAGTTTTATACGGACTTGAATGTAGATGGTCGTTTTATGATGATTGGATCTAATATGTGGGGCTTAAAACGTTGGTATCCTGTTGAACAAATTGATGAAGTGATTATGGTCCCAAAAAAGAAAAAAGCAAAGAAGAAAAAAGCGGCCATTGTGGAAGATGACTTGGACTTTGAAGAAGAAGACGAAGCGATTGAAGTTGATGATATAGATGAAGACGACTTTGATGATGAATTCGAAGATTATGATGATGAAGATCTTGATGACGAAGATCTAGAAGATGAAGAAGACGATCTTGAAGATGACTTGGATTTTGAAGAGGATGAATCTGAGGAAGAAGAAAAATAAAAAGGTAGCTTGACTTTTCCATGCTGGATGAGTACAATTTTTATTGGGCTCCTTAAATTTGGAATATCCAAGCGTTTCCCCTAGGTGGGGAGGCGCTTTTCTTGTTTTAGATAGGTTGTAGCGGAAGAATCGTTGCACCAAGTAACTGTTATTTTCTAAACGATGAGTGAAAGCACCCACATGATGAAATACATTATTTTGCAATATTTTTCGCAATGAATCAGTGTGCATGGAGCATGATAAGAATAGGCGCACGATCAATTGCATTTTTTTATTTACTTACCAATTATAAAGAAAGAGGGATAAGAGAATGACCAAGTATGTTTTTGTCACTGGCGGTGTTGTATCATCCTTAGGAAAGGGAATCACTGCTGCATCATTAGGAAGATTATTAAAAAATCGTGGATTAAAGGTAACGATTCAAAAGTTTGATCCATATATTAATGTCGACCCAGGGACGATGAGTCCGTATCAGCATGGAGAAGTTTTTGTAACAGAGGATGGAGCAGAAACGGATTTGGATTTAGGTCACTATGAACGCTTTATTGATATTAATTTAAATAAGTATAGCAATATTACAACAGGGAAAGTTTATTCCAGTGTAATAAAAAAAGAACGTCGCGGTGATTATTTAGGCGGCACAGTGCAAGTGATTCCGCACATTACAAACGAAATCAAAGAGCAAGTCGTTCGTGCAGGAGAAGCAACAAATGCAGATGTTGTTATTACGGAAATTGGAGGAACGGTAGGAGATATCGAGTCTCTTCCATTTCTAGAAGCAATCCGTCAAATCAAAAATGATATCGGTAAAGAACATGTGATGTATGTCCACTGTACGTTAGTGCCTTATATAAAGGCGGCTGGAGAAATGAAAACAAAGCCAACACAGCACAGTGTGAAGGAATTGCGATCATTAGGCATTCAACCAGATGCAATTGTGTTACGTACAGAGCTACCAATTAGTAAAGAAATGAAAGAAAAGATTGCCCTTTTCTGCGACATTAACGAACAAGCAGTTATTGAAATGCAGGACGCTGAAGTCCTTTATCAAGTGCCAATTGCGTTACAAGAACAACATCTAGATCAATTGGTTTGTGATCATTTAGGAATGAGCTGTGCTTCAGCAGATATGGATGAGTGGAATGATCTTGTAAGTAAAGTTCAAAACCTAACGAAGAAAATCAATATCGGTCTTGTTGGGAAATATGTTGAATTACCAGATGCGTATTTATCCGTCGTTGAAGCTTTAAAACATGCTGGCTATGAATTCGATGCAGACATTGAGATTCATTGGATTAATTCAGAAGCACTTGATAATGAAACGATTGATGAAAAATTATCTCATGTAGATGGTATCATTGTGCCTGGGGGATTTGGAGACCGTGGTATCGATGGAAAAATAGAAGCTATTCGCTATGCACGTGAAAATAATATACCATTCTTTGGTATATGTCTTGGTATGCAGCTTGCCACAATTGAATTTGCTCGAAATGTAGTTGGGTTGGCTGGTGCACACTCAACAGAGATTGATTCTAATACACCACATCCAATTATTAGCTTACTTCCAGAACAGGAAGGGTTATCTGATTTAGGTGGCACGCTCCGACTTGGGAAATATCCATGTAAATTAGTAGATGGTACGAAAACCAAAGCAGCTTATGGTGACGTCGATATGATTGAAGAGCGCCACCGTCATCGTTATGAATTTAATAATGCATATCGTGACCAGTTATCAGAGCAGGGACTAATATTTTCAGGTACAAGTCCTGATGGACGACTCATTGAAACAATTGAGGTAAAGGACCACCCTTGGTTTGTAGCCTGCCAGTTCCATCCGGAGTTTAAGTCTCGTCCAACAAATCCACATAGTTTGTTTAAAGGGTTTATCGGAGCTTCTGTTAAAAATAGTAATGGGAACTAGATCATTAACAAAATCCAGCAGAAAAGTATTATCTGCTGGATTTTGTTTCCTCTAAAAAATATAAAAACGTCTTAAAAGTAGTAATAAAGCCCTAAAAATAGTAGAGCAGGTCTCAAAAGCAACAGCTGAAACGTAATGTTTATTGGATGCTCTATATATAATTACTATAAAGTACGGTAAAATTGTCGATTGTTCGTTAAAAAGAAGGATTTTAAGGGGGGTTTATAGAAAGTAACAAATGGGGATAAACGTGGAATGCTATAAAGGGGGATATGGTATGGATCAGCGAATATTGATTGTCGATGATGAAATAGGTATTCGGTTACTTTTGGAAGAAATTTTAACGAACGAAGGATATGCGATTGAAACAGCCAACACGGGACAAGAAGCATTAGATAAATTAATGCAACAGACATTTGATCTTCTGTTAATCGATTATAAATTACCTATCCTAGACGGGATAGAAGTGTTAGAACAGCTACAAAATAATGACGTCTCAATACCAACCATATTAATGAGTGGAATGATGGAATCGATTAAACAAGAAGTAGAAGCTATACCTATGGTGAAACGGATATTAGGAAAACCATTCAACGTAATCGATGTTTGCAAAATTGTCGAATCTGTATTTAATTGATTACATTATAGCCAACCTTCATACCTACATGCAAAGAGCGATGTAGGTTTTGCTTTATTCATTATTTCTTCCTCTTTTTAGAATTACCTCAATTGTTGCGACTTAGGGTTTGAGTTGGTATTCTATAGATGACGTTAATTTAATTGCAGTCAGATTAACTTCATCTTGAAGAATGTTCAAAAGGTAGTATGCATTTAACCTCTTTGAACACCATAAAAAAGGAGGATGTAATATGCCATTAGTATCGATGAAAGAAATGTTGAATAAAGGAAAAGAAAATGGCTATGCAGTAGGGCAATTCAACTTGAACAATATGGAATACGCACAAGCTATCTTGCAAGCAGCAGAAGAAGAAAAATCCCCAGTTATTCTTGGTGTTTCAGAAGGTGCTGGCAGATACATGGGTGGCTATAAAGTCGTGGTTGAAATGGTAAAGGCATTGATGGAGGAGTATGGGACAACGGTGCCAGTGGCCATTCATTTAGATCATGGATCTAGTTTTGAACAATGCGCAAAGGCAATTCATGCAGGATTTACGTCTGTCATGATTGATGCCTCAGCAGAGCCGCTAGATGAGAATATCGCAATTACTAAAAAAGTAGTAGAGCTAGCTCATTTTCACGGTGTATCAGTAGAAGCAGAGCTTGGACGTGTCGGTGGTCAAGAAGATGATTTGATTGTTGATGAGGCGGAGCAAGCGTATGCGATTCCGGAAGAGTGTGATAAATTAGTTAGAGAAACAAAGGTTGATTGTTTTGCACCTGCTTTAGGATCGGTCCATGGTCCATATAAGGGAGAGCCTAACCTTGGATTTGATCGGATGGAAGAAGTTATGAAGCTGACTGGAGTTCCTCTTGTTTTACATGGCGGAACAGGTATCCCGACGAAAGATATTGAACGAGCTATCTCGCTAGGAACTGCAAAAATTAATGTGAATACAGAAAATCAGATTGCACAAGCAAAAGCGGTACGTGAAGTACTTGCTGAAAATCCGGATGTTTATGATCCACGTAAATATTTAGGGCCAGGACGAGATGCGATTAAGGCAACCGTTATTGGTAAAATGCGCGAATTTGGTTCTTCGCAAAAAGCGTAAAGCATACATGTTTAATTTTAAGCAGCATATAATGAGCTTTGATATAGAAGTCATTTAAAATAATTAAAAGTAGTCTTCAAGGTGAAAGAGAGGATCAAGTTACATGAAATTTTTTATTGACACTGCAAATATTGAGGATATTCGTAAAGCCAATGCGCTTGGTGTTTTGGCAGGTGTAACAACCAATCCAAGTCTGGTTGCAAAAGAAGGCGTTTCTTTTCATGACCGTTTGCGCGAGATAACAGAAGAAGTCTCTGGCTCGGTTAGTGCGGAAGTTATTTCCGAAGATGCAGAAGGAATGATCAAAGAAGGGAAAGAGCTTGCAGCAATTGCTCCAAACATCACCGTTAAAGTACCTATGACATTAGAGGGGTTAAAGGCGGTAAAAGCGTTTAGTGATTTAAATATTAAAACGAATGTAACCTTAATTTTTAATGCGAACCAAGCCTTGCTAGCTGCTCGAGCAGGAGCAACTTACGTATCTCCATTTTTAGGTAGATTGGATGATATTGGACATAATGGCATGGAACTAATCGCTACGATCGCAGAAATTTTTGATCGTCATGCAATTACAACAGAAATTATTGCTGCTTCCATTCGTCATCCGTTGCATGTTACTGATGCCGCTCTACATGGTGCTCATATTGCTACGGTTCCATACAGTGTGCTAGGACAGCTTGTTAAGCACCCATTAACAGATCAAGGGATTGAAAAGTTTCTTGCTGATTGGAACAATCAAAAGTAAAAAACGAAACGTGTGATTGATATCATGGAGATTCCCGATGTTAATTCATGCTAAAGAATTTGACGAAGTAGACAATAATGAATGAAATAAGTTCTTTAAATTAATAATGTGACGGGGCTGGGCATTATTTTGACTCAGCCTCATCTATTCTCGTTTTATTACGATTGTTATGAATACGCGCATAGAGATGGGAAATAGTTGTGTTTTAAAGGGAAATAAAGCATAATTTGTGAAAAGCGGATAGATCAAGTAGTCGCTTTATAGCTTAATCGGCTCAGAACGCGACGTCCTGTACGTCATCAAAAAGTGAGGGTTTTGAATGCAGAAAATGTTGGTAGAAGGCGGTCATTTGTTAAATGGGAAGGTCCGAATCAGTGGTGCTAAGAACAGTGCAGTTGCTTTGCTTCCAGCAGCAATTTTAGCCGATTCTGAAATTACATTGGAAGGACTTCCGAATATTTCTGATGTATATACACTTGCATCGCTTCTGGAAGAAATAGGTGGTCATGTATCATGGGGTCCTGATCAAACGATTCACATTAATCCAGAGCATATGATTTCCATGCCGTTGCCGAATGGGAAAGTGAAAAAGCTTCGGGCTTCTTACTACTTTATGGGAGCAATGCTAGGTAAGTTTAAAAAAGCGGTTATTGGACTCCCTGGCGGTTGTTTTTTAGGGCCGCGTCCAATTGATCAACATATCAAGGGGTTTGAAGCACTTGGAGCTGAAGTGACAAATGAACAGGGTGCTATTTATTTGCGAGCAGATGAATTAAGAGGAGCAAGAATTTATCTGGATGTTGTCAGTGTTGGTGCAACCATAAATATTATGCTTGCGGCAGTAAAAGCAAAAGGTAAGACGATTATTGAAAATGCTGCAAAAGAGCCAGAAATTATTGATGTAGCAACACTGTTAACAAACATGGGCGCAAAGATTAAAGGTGTTGGAACAGATGTCATTCGCATTGAGGGCGTACCTTCTTTGCATGGGTGTAAACATACGATTATTCCAGACCGAATTGAAGCTGGAACATATACAATTGCAGCCGCTGCTGCGGGAGAAGAAGTTATTATTGATAACGTCATTCCGCAACATTTGGAATCGTTACTTGCAAAGCTTCGTGAAATGGGAGTTACCGTCGAAGAACAAGATGATCAGCTTTATATTGCTTCTCGAGGTCCGCTGAAAAGTGTGGACGTCAAAACCTTGGTTTATCCAGGGTTTCCAACAGATCTGCAGCAACCCTTTACTTCGTTATTGACAAAAGCAGAAAACACCGGTGTGATTACCGATACGATCTATAGTGCGCGCTTAAAACATATTGACGAATTGCGGAGAATGAATGCTATAATAAAGGTTGAAGGTGGATCAGCGATTGTTTCTGGACCTGTTCAACTAGAAGGAGCTCGTGTCAAAGCTACTGATTTACGTGCTGGAGCGGCCCTAGTTATTGCCGGATTAATGGCGAATGGGGTAACGGAAATAACGGGATTAGAGCATATTGATCGAGGCTATGAACAAATGACAGAGAAATTAAATGCGCTTGGTGCAAATGTTTGGCGTGAAGATATGACAGAGGAAGAAATTATTCAGTTTCAAAACTCTTAATGTATGCCAAACAAAAGGTTTCTACATAAACAGAGTAACCATGAAATCAAGTGTGCGTAAAGCCATCTTTGTATAAAAATACTTTCTTGGGATGAGGGTATTTTTAATAAAGGAGATGGATGACATGGAAAGAAGTTTAACTATGGAACTAGTTCGCGTTACAGAGGCAGCTGCGCTATCGTCTGCACGCTGGATGGGTAGAGGTAAAAAAGACGAAGCAGATGATGCAGCAACAACTGCGATGCGTAACGTTTTTGATACAATACCAATGCAAGGAACCGTCGTTATTGGAGAAGGTGAAATGGATGAGGCGCCAATGTTATATATTGGGGAAGAACTTGGCACTGGATCCGGTCCTCTAGTTGATGTAGCAGTAGATCCATTGGAGGGAACAAATATTGTTGCCCAAGGAACATGGAACGCCCTTGCAGTTATTGCAATTGCGGATCATGGACAACTACTTCATGCTCCAGATATGTATATGAAAAAAATAGCTGTCGGCCCAGAGGCTGTCGGTAAGATCGATATTAATGCTTCTACAGAAGAAAATCTGCAAGCGGTAGCTAAAGCGAAAAACAAGGCAATGGAAGATGTTGTAGCCATTGTTCTAGATCGCCCTCGTCATGAACAACTAATTAAAGAAATTCGTCAGGCAGGCGCTCGTATTAAATTGATCCCTGATGGGGATGTAGCAGCAGCTATTAATACGGCGTTTGATGATACAGGTGTCGATATTTTATTTGGTATTGGTGGTGCCCCTGAAGGTGTGCTTGCTGCTGTTGCGCTTAAATGTCTTGGTGGGGAGATACAAGGAAAGCTCATTCCATCAAATGATGAGGAACGAACACGCTGTGAGAAGATGGGCATTTCTAACTTGAATAAAGTATTTATGATGGATGATTTTTGTGGTGGAGACGATGCTATTTTTGCTGCAACAGGAGTTACAGATGGAGAACTTCTAAAAGGAGTCCAATTTAAAGGCACAAAAGCAACCACACAAACTGTTGTCATGCGAGCAAAAAGCGGAACGGTTCGCTTTATTGATGGCGAGCATAGCCTTAAGAAAAAACCAAATCTTGTAATGGGTTAAGCAAGCAATAATAATTAGATACTCGTTATGATAGGATGACTAGATGTAAAAACGCTGGTTACCTTTAATTAACCAGCGTTTTTTCTAAAAAACCGAGATTCTATGAAACTAACATAAAAAAGTTGAATATCACAGGAAAACCAAGTATTATTGTAGATGTTTAAGTATGTAGAAGATTGGATACGATACAAATGAGCATGGTTTCTGAACAAATATGCTCTATCGTGCAACGCTATATTAAAAACTTCCATTCTAGCTTCTAAATTAACCTTCATTTAAAAAACAATTACTACGAACAAAGAAGTGAAATCTCTTCCAACTGATCCAACGAATATAAAGTGAAATAATAAACAAGTGGGTTTTTATGAAATCGTTTTATAAACTAAATCGTTGGCGATAATTGGGTTCATGCATAAAATTGTTTATCCACTGTGATAGATGATGTAAAAAAAATTAGGTGTGGTGATTTTATTGTCATTAACTATTTCGCAATTAGAGGAACTAACATTAAAAGAAATATATACATTAGCGAAAGAATATAAAATATCTTATTACGCAAAACTAACGAAGCGGGAGCTTATCTTTGCAATTTTAAAGTCGCAAGCTGAAAAAGATGGGTTTTTATTTATGGATGGTATACTAGAAATTATTCCTTCTGAAGGCTTTGGATTTTTACGTCCTATTAACTATTCTCCAAGTGCTGAGGATATTTATATTTCTGCCTCGCAAATTCGTCGTTTCGATTTGCGTAATGGGGATAAGGTTTCTGGAAAAGTACGACCGCCCAAAGAAAATGAACGTTATTATGGCTTGCTGCATGTAGATGCAGTAAATGGGGATGATCCGGAAACAGCAAAAGAGCGTGTTCATTTTCCTGCATTAACAGCATTATATCCAAATCGTATCATGAATTTAGAAACAGAAACAAAAAAACTATCCACGCGAATCATGGATTTAATGACACCGGTAGGGTTTGGGCAGCGTGGACTTATTGTGGCTCCACCTAAAGCTGGAAAAACAATGCTTCTAAAGCAAATTGCAAATAGTATTTCTACGAATCATCCAGAAGCAAAGTTGATTATTCTGCTTGTGGACGAGCGTCCGGAAGAAGTAACAGATATTGAGCGTTCCGTGCATCCAGATGTAGATGTTGTTAGCTCTACGTTTGATGAATTACCTGAAAGTCATATAAAGGTTTCAGAGCTCGTACTAGAGCGGGCAATGCGTTTAGTAGAGCATAAGCGGGATGTTATCATTTTAATGGATAGTATTACAAGGCTTGCAAGAGCATATAACCTTGTTATTCCACCAAGTGGGCGTACGCTTTCCGGTGGGATCGATCCTGCGGCATTCCATCGACCAAAACGATTTTTTGGAGCAGCTAGAAATATCGAGGAAGGTGGAAGCTTTACAATACTTGCAACAGCATTAGTGGACACGGGTTCACGCATGGATGACGTAATTTATGAAGAGTTTAAAGGAACAGGTAATATGGAGCTCCATCTTGATCGTAATCTTGCGGAACGAAGAATCTTTCCGGCAATTGATATTTTACGCTCAGGTACAAGAAAAGAAGAACTGCTTGTTGATAAAAACCATCTAGATAAGATGTGGGCGATTCGGAAAACAATGCAGGATTCCCATGATTTTCTGGACCGCTTCCTAAGAAGATTAAAGGCTTCCAAAAACAATGAAGAATTTCTCCAGCAAATGGATGAAGAGATGAAGCGTCGAGGATTAAAGCGGCAGTAAAAAGACGATTTAAAACGAATTTTATTTTTCGATTCTAATCTATCTATTGCAATCAGTGGACTACACTGTTATAATCTTAACGTGAGTTTACAAAAGGTATTGCACCGAACAACTCTGTTTCCTAAGGATTCAGGGCATAAAGGAGTGGAAAGATATGAAAAAGGGCATTCATCCTGAATACAGAAAAGTTGTATTCCTTGATACTAGCTCAGATTTTAAATTCTTAAGTGGATCTACAAAATACTCAGAAGAAACAATTGAGTGGGAAGATGGAAACACCTATCCATTAATCCGTGTGGAAATTAGCTCGGATTCACACCCATTCTACACTGGCAAGCAAAAAGCTGACAAAGTTGGCGGCCGCGTAGATCGATTTAAGAAAAAATATAACATGAATTAAAAAGCTTCGGTTTTAGTCGATTTCTATAAATGGAATCTCTAAAGCCAAAGCTTTCTTTTTGAAACAGAAAAAACAGGTGATTGTTGATTGCCTGTTTTTTCTACTTTATAAGCAATGCCAAGGTTTATTTATTTGAGGTTTTACAGAGTGAAATTTTAATAGGAAAAGTGTCTCGATTAATGATAAACTAGATTACATATAAACATAAAAAAGATAATATTAATTAATGGAAGGGAGTTCCCTTTGCATGTATGTAATGACACAAAGTGGATGGGTAGAAATAATTTGTGGTAGCATGTTTTCTGGAAAATCAGAGGAGCTTATTCGTCGCGTGCGTCGAGCAACCTATGGAAATCTTAACGTTCGCGTCTTTAAACCAGTTATAGACAATCGCTATGCGGAGGAAGCTGTTGTTTCTCATAATGGCAATTCTGTAATGGCACGTCCTGTAGAGAGTTCGCAGGCAATTTTTGATCATATTGATGATACGGTAGATATCGTTGGAATTGATGAGATACAGTTTTTTGATGAACATATAGTTGATGTAGTGGACGAGTTGGCCAATCGAGGTATGCGTGTTATCTGTGCAGGGTTGGATACCGATTTCCGTGGGGAACCATTTGGACCGATGCCTAAGTTAATGGCATTAGCAGAGTCTGTCACGAAGCTCAATGCGATTTGTCCAGTATGTGGTTCGCCTGCAAGTCGCACGCAACGGTTAATTGATGGCAATCCAGCCTCTTATGATGATCCAATTATTTTAGTCGGTGCATCAGAATCATATGAACCGAGATGTCGTCATCATCATGAGGTACCGAATAAACCAAGCCAGCAAGTGCAAGAACAGATTATGAAAGTTTCTAATTAGTCACCTTCAGGTACATTGCAGCTTAAAAGTTAAGCGAGAATAACTTTTGAGCTGCATATTATCGGAGGTGATTTTTAGTTTTAAAACAGATTGGTTGGACATGCGATTTGCGTTTCAGCAAAAACGTAAATCAACACATCGTTTTTTCACAAAGTATACTGTACGTTTATTTGCTGCTGTCAAAAAAATGATTCACTTCAAATAAACGTAAAAAAACAAACTTTGACCTCTAACCGTGTCTATACTATAATTATACTGTTAATCTGAGTGAGGTGAACGGAATGTTAGAACGATTACAATCGCTGGAGGATCGTTATCATAAGTTGAACGAGTTGCTTAGCGACCCAGAAATTATTAGCGATACAAATAAACTACGTGAATATTCCAAGGAACAGTCTGGACTAGAAAGCGTTGTTCAGGCATATCGTGAATATAAGGATGTATCAAGCCAATTAAAAGATGCAAAAGAAATGCTAGAAGATGAGCTAGATAGTGACATGTATGACATGGTTAAAATGGAAATATCCGAGTTAACCGAAGCAAAGACGGAGCTGGAAGAAAAAATGAAAATTTTACTTCTTCCAAAAGATCCGAATGACGATAAAAACGTTATTATGGAAATTCGCGGGGCAGCTGGTGGAGATGAAGCGGCATTGTTCGCTGGAGATCTTTACCGCATGTATTCGCGTTATGCAGAAAGCCAAGGCTGGAAAACAGAGGTCATAGAAGCACATTCAACTGGTGTGGGCGGATATAAGGAAATTATCTTTATGATAAATGGAAACGGCGCTTTTTCGAAGCTAAAATATGAAAATGGTGCCCACCGTGTACAGCGTGTACCTGAAACAGAATCTGGTGGAAGAATCCACACATCAACGGCAACAGTAGCTGTACTTCCTGAGGCAGAGGATGTAGAAGTGGAAGTACACGAAAAAGATATTCGTGTGGATACATTTGCTTCTAGTGGACCAGGAGGACAAAGTGTAAATACAACAATGTCCGCTGTTCGTCTTACCCACGTTCCAACAGGAATCGTTGTTTCCTGTCAGGATGAAAAATCGCAAATAAAGAATAAGGAAAAAGCGATGAAGGTGCTTCGCGCTCGAATTTATGATAAATTTCAACAGGAAGCCCAGGCTGAATATGATGAAACGAGAAAATCAGCTGTAGGTACGGGAGATCGTTCTGAACGAATTCGAACATATAATTTTCCACAAAACCGTGTAACAGATCATCGTATTGGTCTAACTATTCAAAAGCTAGATCAGATTCTAGAAGGTAAGCTAAGTGAGCTTATAGATGCATTACTTGTTGAAGAACAGACGAAAAAACTAGAGCAAATTGGTGAGTAATATGCAAAACAAGTGGAAGCAATATGAAGTCCTGGAATGGGCTTCTCTTTTTTTAGAAAAACATCATCGTGAGCCGAGGGTAGCGGAATTACTTTTACAGCATGAGCTGCAAATGACTAGATCTGCCTTTTTTGCGAACATGCGTGAACGAATTACACCTAAAGTGAAGGCAAGCTTTGAGGCGGCTATAATACAGCATGCAAAGACAGGCGTACCAGTACAACATCTGATTGGGAAAGAAACGTTTTGGGGACGTGATTTTCAAGTGAATAAAGATGTATTAATTCCACGTCCTGAAACAGAGGAATTAGTAGCCTTCACTATTTCTTATGTGCAAGAACATTTTTCTAATGATGCAACGCCTCGAATTGTCGACGTTGGAACAGGTAGTGGTGTTATTGCAACGACTCTTACATTAGAGCTTCCCAATGCACAGGTTTTTGCTACTGATATTTCAACAGCAGCATTACAAGTTGCAGAGGAAAACGCAAAGCAGTTACGTGCAAATGTTCACTTTTTACAGGGGGATTTTCTGCAGCCAATCATCGATCAACAAGGGACTGTTGATATTATTATTTCAAATCCGCCTTACATTAGTCGTGCTGAGGAACCTCTTCTTTCCGATACTGTAAAAGACTTTGACCCGGAAATTGCGTTGTTTGCTGATGAAGAAGGACTAGCTGCTTATAAAAAAATAATCAAGCAAGTTCCTCATGTAATGAAGGAATCCTGTATGCTTAGTTTGGAAATTGGACATGAGCAAGGAAATGCGGTGTCAGATATGATCAAATCAAAATTTCCGCAAAGTGCTCCAAAGGTTATTCAAGATATTAATAAGAAGGATCGTATCGTTACAGCACTGCTTTCAAAATGATGAAAGGCTGATCGAACGTTATTTATATAAAAATAATAGAATACTAGTTTAAAATCGATCTGCCCTGCCCATACTGTGAATAAGTTAATGGGGGGGCATTATTCATGAAAAAGCTATTATTTATCGTTATGATTTTTACTATCCTATTTCTATCGATTCCAACTTTCGGAAAAGGCGAGCAAAGAGATGGAGCAGTCGACTATCAGGTTATTCCTGATGAGGCAATCCGGCTACGAATTCTGGCAAATAGTGATGCGGAAGCAGATCAGAAAATAAAACGTTTAGTGCGAGATAATGTAAATGAGCAAATAACAAAATGGGTTGCACACATTACAGATATTAACGAAGCAAGAGCATTACTTCAAACTAAAATTCCAGAAATTAAAGAAATAGTGGAAAAAACCTTACAGAAAAAATCAATTTCACATAAAGTAAACGTATCCTATGGGAAAAAGGTTACTTTTCCTACAAAGCTATATGGCTCTTATTTATACCCTGCTGGAGAATATGAAGCAGTATTAATTACGATTGGTGCGGGAGAAGGTGCCAATTGGTGGTGTGTCCTATTTCCTCCGCTTTGCTTCTTGGATTTTTCAAATGGTACGACCGTAGCAGCCGAAACAGATGAAAAAGAATTAATCGAACCGGAAGAAGATGAAGAAGAACCGGTGAAAGTTAAATTTTTCTTATTTGAGTGGCTTGGATTGTCATAGCTTTAAAGCTGACTGCATAAAATGATAGAAATTACAGTTTTTAACCTATTAAAAAAAGTAGAGGTGAAAAGGATGAAAATAGTAGCAGCATATCGAGCGCCAATCGAACAGGTTGAGGAGTTTTTACACACAACGGAAAATGTGGAAAAGCAAGGCCTGTTAAAAGATGGGTATATTGTCTATATGGATGATAGGATTCAAGGATGCTTTCGATTAACAAACATGGAAGCGGATATATATTGGTTAAAGCAGTTATATATTGCGAAAGAAGCAGCAGCAAGCTTACCTGTATTAATTGAATCAATTCTTCAAATGCTAAAAGGCCAAAATGCCAAAAAAGTATATGTACACAGTCATCAACCAGTAGTAGATCTCTTATTAGAAGCATTGCAATTTTATCCACACCAAACAAAAGAGGTAACAGATAAATATCCACAGGATGGCGGGAACTGGTGGGCATATCAAGTTTCTTGATTGGTAAAATGGATTTATCAAGAATTGAAGAAAGAGGCTGCCTAGAGTGGAAAGTACAATAACATATTAAAGTTTGAGTTGTTAACATAGTTATGCACATAATCCACATTTTTTGGGGATAATTTGTGCACAAGTTATTCTTAACTCGATCATAATATAAGTAAAAGTAACGTATTTGTAAAGATATAACGTATACAGGCAAACTGTGGATAATAACAGGAGCTTGTATACATTTTTTGTGGATAAAAATAGTTCTTTTTCTTTTGCGTAACCTTCTACTTTCGACTAGAATGTAGGATAGAAAAGAGGTACATTAATGATGGAAACAAAGCGTTGGAATATAAGAAATGAACAAGAGAAAACAATCGAACAAATAAAGGCTGCCGCAAAGCTGTTAGAGGAAGGTTACACTGTGGCGTTCCCAACAGAGACCGTTTATGGATTAGGTGCAGATGCAACAAACGAGCAAGCTGTTAAAGAAATTTTTATGGCGAAGGGACGTCCGCAAGATAATCCATTAATTGCCCATGTAGCAACAAAAGAACAGTTAATGAAGCTTGTGGAAAACGTGCCAGCTTATGTGGATAAATTAATTGAAGCTTTTTCTCCGGGACCACTAACCTATGTGCTACCAAGTAACGGAACGTGTGCTACCAATGTTACGGCTGGATTACAGTCGGTCGGTGTACGCATACCAAGTCACCCTGTTGCCCAAAAGTTATTGCAAATTGTTCAAGTTCCGCTTGCGGCTCCCAGTGCAAATCTGTCTGGAAAGCCCAGTCCGACAACTGCTGAACATGTATGGGAGGATTTAAGTGGAAGAATAGCTGGAATCATAGATGGTGGACCTACTGGTGTTGGATTAGAATCAACAGTAGTAGATTGCACAAGTGATATTCCTATAATTCTACGTCCTGGTGGAATTACAAAAGAAGAGCTAGAAGAAATTGTTGGACCTGTAATGGTCGATCCAGCTTTAATGAACAAAGAAGATCAGCCTAAAGCGCCAGGAATGAAGTACAAGCATTATTCACCAGATGTTCCACTGTGGTTATATTCAGGTGGATTAAGGAAAATTCAAGAAGCAGTGAAAGCAGAACAGAAGCTAGGTAAACGTGTCGGCGTGATGGCAGATACGGATATGGCGACACAGCTTGATGCTGACCATGTTATCGCTTTAGGCGATGATTTAGGAGATATTGCTTCCCATTTATATGATGCACTAAGAACCTTTAAGGAAGAAAATGTCGATGTGATTATTTGCCAAACGTTTTCTGATAAGGGGATTGGTGAAGCCATTATGAATAGACTTCAAAAAGCTGCGACAAAGTGGATAAAATGAATCAACGATAAATTTTATCATGTTCTGGAGGCAAATTGCTGAGACATAATCCCGCTTAGACATGCATATAGTTAACAAGCATGTCCAAGGGGGATTTATATGTCAGAGCAAACACTTGGTGAAATTGTTTCATTGTTCTTTATGTCTATTGCATTAGGGATGGATGCATTTTCAGTTAGTCTTGGAATTGGAATGCAACGAATCCGATTAAAACAGATAGCGATAATAGGATTCGTAATTGGTATTTTTCACGTGCTTATGCCCCTTTTAGGAATATTGGCTGGACAAGCGATATCCGATAAGATAGGAAATTTAGCAACATTGACAAGTGGATTACTGTTAGTCGCTATTGGTTCTCATATGTTATTTTCAGCATTTAATCATGAAGTAAGAAGCCTATGGAATATTGCCGGTATTGGATTATTTTTATTTGCGCTTAGTGTTAGTATGGATAGTTTTTCTGTTGGCTTAAGCTTGGGCATTTCTGGTGTGCAAACTGTATTAGCGCTTGGCTTATTTGGTACCGCAAGTATGGTATTGACGTGGTTAGGAATGTTACTCGGTCGAAAAATGAATCGATGGATCGGCGCATATAGTGAAATATTAGGAGGAAGTATTCTATGTGCGTTTGGATTATTAATTCTTTTTGGCTAACTTTTGAATGACGATAATGGCCATTATTCTAGTACTTTATAAATCCAATAGTATAGTTATTAATTAGTAGGATTAGCATTAATATCCTACTTTTTTGTTTCTCTACAAGTACATCCATTTATGGTATATTATTGGATGTAAGCGGGATAAAATGAGACAATGGTCCTATAAAATAGGAGCTGTGGGAGGAGCTATGAATGAAAATATTATTTGTTTGTACGGGAAATACATGCCGAAGTCCAATGGCAGAGGCCTTGTTAAAGCATAAACTACCAAATGCTAACGTTAAATCAGCTGGGGTGTTTGCTGCAAAAAACCAACGAGCGAGCCAACAAGCAATCGATGTTTTAGCACAAGAAGATATAATGCTAGACCATCAATCCTCTCCAGTTACCACCGAAATATTAAACTGGGCAGATGTTGTACTAACGATGACAACAGATCATAAAAAATCGCTAATTATGCAATTCCCAGATTTTCAAGAAAAGTATTTTACGCTTAAGGAATTTGTTTCAGAAGCCGATAAAAATGTATGGGAAGAGTTAAAGAAAAGGTATGCGGATTATGCAGAAAAGCGCTCAGCTTTTATTCATGAAAATCAGCATAAGCTAGATAACGCGACGCTTAACGAAAGACTTCGGGAGCATGTGAAAGAAGATGTTGAAGTCATCAGACAGTTAGAGAAAAGCCTTATTAATTATGATATATCCGATCCCTTTGGTGGAGATTTTGAAATTTATTATGAAACAATGAAAGAACTTGATACATACATTGAGCTATTAATAAAAAAAATGAAATAATCAAGCTCATTATCAGGAGGAAGAAAATGAAGAAAAAATATCGGTTTAGCTTACGGGTGAAATTAATGCTTTTCACGACAATTTTAGCATTGATTACATATTCAACAAGTGCCTTCTTTTTGTATTATGTACATGATGCCGTTACGTCCTATTTTTCATGGTCATTATCAATGGAAGCATTTACGATTATCACTTTATTGTTGGGAATTATTTGGTCTGGTGTCCTTGCTTATGTAGCTGCTCGTTTTATTACGAAACCACTTGAAAAGTTAGAGCATGTTGCAACAGAAGCTGCAAATGGAAACTTACACCAGGTTGTTTCTATTTCCAATTCGGATGATGAAATTCGTGCGCTTAGCCTTGCATTAGATACGATGCTGACAAATCTTCGGAATATGGTGCAAAATATTGATATGCACTTTGAGCAGACAAATGACACCGTTGTGCAAATGAAACAGGCATCTCACCAAGTTGCACAGTACTCCGGACAAATTAGTGCATCAATTAGCGACATTTCAAAAGGTGCAGAAACCTCTTCAGAGGCGATACAACAAACTGTAGAAGCGGTAGAGCTTGCAACAACACTTGCAGAAGAAGTGCAAGGGAAAGCTGTACAATCTAGTAAGAAATCGACTACGATGCTGGAAACGCTGAAGGAAAGCACGTTAGTTGTGAACGAGCTTGTAGCAGGAATCCAAAAAATGGTGGAAGAGCAGGAAGCTTCCCTCAAGGATGTCGATAATCTAAAGCAAAACGCGGAGCAGGTAGAATCCATTATTACAATGGTTGGTGAAATTGCTGAACAGACCAATCTGTTAGCATTAAATGCTTCGATTGAAGCTGCTAGAGCGGGTGAGCATGGTAGAGGCTTTGCGGTCGTTGCCGAGGAAATACGGAAGCTTGCTGATCAAAGCGGAGATGCTGTACAACGTATTTCAGCATTGATTACAGCCATTCAAGAAGATGTTTCACAGGTTGTTATTCAAATTAACGAAAATGTAAATGATGCAAAAAAAGAAGCGGAAAATGGGGCTCATACAAATGCATCGATTGGAAAAATGTCAACTTCAGTCGAAGAAGTAGCAATGGAAATTGAATCTATTTCTTCGCTAGTCGATAAACAGCTTGAGTCCATTCAAAATACGGCATCACAATCTCAAGAAGTGGCAGCAATTGCCGAGGAAACATCTGCTGGAGCTGAGGAAGTAAATGCATCGATTCAAGAACAAGCTGTTACGATTGATACGGTAGACAAGCTGGCACATGAATTGGAGATACAAGCGAGTACGTTAAATAAACAAATTCAACAGTTTAAGCTCACATAAACGTATAGTCCAATTGTTAACAATATACGTCATATTCTGTTAGAATAAAGCTGTTAGAGTGAAATGTTACAAGTGACAGTCTGGTTGTCTTTACTTTTTGAAATAGTGTAAAATGAAGCTATTATGGATGACATCAAGAAATAAAGGAGCGGACAAAAAATGAAAGTAATATTATCAGCCGATCATGCAGGAATGACAATTCGTAATGAAGTAAAAAGCTTGCTAGATGAGATGGGAATCGAATATGAGGATACAGGCTGTAGCTGTGAAACCTCGGTTGATTATCCAGACTATGCTTTACCAGCTGCAGAGCGTGTAGCGAACGGTGAATTTGATCGAGGCATTTTAATTTGTGGAACCGGTATTGGCATGTCTATTTCAGCTAACAAAGTAAAAGGAATTCGCTGTGCGTTAGTGCATGATGTTTATAGCGCAAAGCTAACGCGAATGCATAATAACTCGAATATGATAGCAATGGGTGAACGAGTTATTGGCCCAGGTCTTGCTAGAGAGATTGCGAAGACATGGCTGGAAACAGAATTTGAAGGTGGACGTCATGAACGAAGAATTGAAAAAATCACTTTGTATGAAAATAAACACGAATAAATAGGATTTTTGAACAATGGCAGGGAAGGACTATATCTTTTCCTGCTTTCTTCAGAAATTTTTCTTTCGTTAAGGTGAGCTTCATTCAATGGAACGATCGAGGTGATTTAAATGAAAGAGCTATTGCAGCAAATAGAAACAGATATGAAAACGCTTATTACTGAATGGGTAGATAACGACTATCTAAATGGAGGCGATCTATTCGTTGTCGGGTGTTCGACAAGTGAAATAGCAGGTAAGCGGATTGGTACAGCCGGAAGCGAAGAAATCGCAGCCGCTATTTTTAAGCAATTGCAGCAGTTGCAAAAACAAACAGGTATTGAGCTTGTTTTCCAATGCTGTGAACATTTAAATCGGGCATTGGTTGTGGAGCAGGAAACGATGAAACGTTCCCAGCTTGAAGCCGTTTCCGTAATTCCGCATCGAAAAGCAGGGGGCGCGATGGCCACCTATGCTTACAAGCATTTAAAGCACCCGGTCGTGGTGGAGAGCATAAAAGCGGATGCGGGAATTGATATCGGTGAAACGATGATTGGCATGCAGCTTAAACATGTAGCAGTTCCGCTCCGCTTTCAAACAAAAACAATTGGTAACGCACGGCTGAATGGTGCAAAGACAAGACCAAAGCTAATTGGTGGCGAACGCGCAGTTTATCAAGATTCGTCTCTAAATCAAAGCTGCAATTAATTTAAAAAACAGGGGGATTTTTCATGAAGCATGTAAAACAAGCAGATCAAGCACTTTATGAAGCAATACAGGCGGAAAAAAAACGTCAACAAGATAAGATTGAGTTAATTGCCTCAGAAAACTTTGTTTCTGAAGCAGTCATGGAAGCAATGGGCTCTGTTTTAACGAATAAATATGCAGAGGGGTATCCGGGAAGACGTTATTACGGTGGCTGTGAATACGTTGATGTTGTAGAAGACTTAGCACGAGATCGTGCAAAACAGCTTTTTGGGGCAGAGCATGCGAATGTTCAGCCGCATTCAGGCGCACAGGCGAATATGGCTGTTTACTTTACGATTTTGCAACCAGGTGACACGGTGCTTGGCATGAATTTAAATCATGGAGGTCACCTAACGCACGGAAGTCCTGTGAATTTTAGTGGGACATTATATAATTTTGTCGATTACGGTGTAAGCGAAGAAACCGAACAGCTTAACTATGATGATGTGCTCCATAAAGCAAAGGAAGTAAAGCCAAAGCTAATTGTTGCTGGTGCAAGTGCCTATTCTCGTACAATTGACTTTGCAAAGTTCCGAGAAATTGCCGATGCAGTTGGCGCGTATTTAATGGTCGACATGGCGCACATTGCAGGACTTGTTGCCGCAGGCTTGCATCCAAATCCTGTTCCATATGCGGATTTCGTGACGACAACAACACATAAAACCCTTCGTGGCCCACGTGGTGGTATGATTCTGTGTAAGGAGGAATATGCGAAAAAAATTGATAAGTCGGTATTCCCAGGAATGCAGGGTGGTCCATTGATGCATGTGATAGCAGCGAAAGCAACATCTTTTAAAGAAGCACTATCCGATGATTTTAAAGTGTATTGTCAACAAATTATTTTAAATGCAAAGGTTTTAGGTGAAGCGCTCGTTGAAGAAGGAATTCGTATTGTATCTGGTGGGACCGATAACCACTTGCTTCTATTAGATGTAACACCATTACATTTAACTGGAAAAGTGGCGGAGCATGTATTGGATGAAATTGGCATAACGACCAATAAAAATACAATCCCGTTTGATACAGAGAGTCCATTTGTAACGAGTGGGGTTCGTATTGGAACAGCAGCAGTAACAACACGTGGATTCAAAGAGAAGGAAATGAAGGAGATTGCTGCGATTATTTCATTAACCCTTAAAAATCATGAAGATGAAGCGGTGCTAAAGGAAGCGGCAGCTCGTGTTTCTGCACTTACAGCCACGTTTCCGTTATATGCATAACTTGGTCAAGGATGCTCCTTTTTAGGGAGTATCCTTTTTTCAGTGCATGCATGAATCTGCGCTATAATTGAAAGGATAAGAGTGGAAATTAAAACGATGCTTGAATCCTAATCAATTTTTCAGTACAATTTTAAAGATGTAATTAATAAGAAGGAGTGGACACATTATGGGTAATGTACATGTTTTAGATCATCCGTTAATTCAACATAAATTAACGTACATAAGAGATAAGAATACGGGGACAAAGGAATTTCGCGAGCTTGTAGATGAAGTTGCTATGTTAATGGCATTTGAAATCACAAGAAATTTACCATTACGTGAAGAAAAAATTGAAACGCCTGTAATGGAAATGAATGCAAAAGTATTGGCAGGAAAAAAGATTGGACTAATTCCAATCTTGCGTGCAGGCTTAGGTATGGTGGATGGCATGCTTAAATTAATTCCAGCTGCACGAGTTGGCCATGTTGGCTTGTACCGTGACCCAGAGACACTTGAACCTGTAGAATATTATATAAAGCTTCCTTCTGATATATCTGAACGTGAATTAATTGTGATTGATCCAATGTTAGCGACAGGCGGATCAGCAAATGATGCCATCCATTCTTTAAAGAAACGTGGTGCGAAACATATCCGCTTAATGTGCTTGATTGGTGCGCCTGAAGGTGTCGAGCGAATTCGTGAAGCACATCCAGATGTTGATATTTATTTAGCAGCTCTCGATGAAAAATTAGATGAAAAAGCGTATATTATTCCAGGGCTTGGAGATGCAGGCGATCGTTTATATGGAACAAGATAACTAGGCTGAAGCGTTGCATTCCGAAACAAGAGAAAGTGAATGCACTTTCAGAAAAAAGTGGAGGGAATATATTGGGGAAGCGTATAAAGGTTATGACGATTTTTGGTACACGACCAGAAGCGATCAAAATGGCACCATTAGTATTAGAGTTAAAGAAACGAGTGGACGTATTTGAACCGATTGTTACGGTAACTGCGCAGCATCGTGAAATGCTCGATCAAGTGCTAGAGATTTTTGATATTACGCCTGACTACGATTTAAATGTAATGAAGCAACAGCAATCACTTGCACAAATTACCACACGTATTTTAGAAGGATTAGATGAATTGATGAAAGAAACTAAACCAGACATGGTTTTAGTGCACGGTGATACGAGTACGACGTTTGCTGCTTCACTTGCAGCATTTTACAATAAAATTGCAGTCGGCCATGTTGAAGCTGGTTTACGTACCTGGGATAAGTTTTCTCCGTATCCTGAAGAAATGAATCGTCTACTAACCGGAGTAATCGCGGATCTGCATTTTGCTCCAACAGAAAAATCAAAGCAAAACCTATTACAGGAAGATAAACGTGCAGATCATATTGTTGTTACTGGTAATACAGCCATCGACGCATTAAAAACGACGGTAAATGATTCCTATAAACATGCTATCTTAGATGAAATCGCGGACAAGCGTCTTGTTTTAATGACTGCACATCGACGTGAAAATCTAGGCAATAACATGGAGCAAATGTTTCGAGCAATTAAACGACTAGTGGATGAACATAAGGATATCCATGTTATATATCCAGTTCATTTAAATCCAGTAGTTCGCCAAACAGCAGCTGCTATTTTAGGAGAAACCGATCGAATTGATTTAATTGAGCCGCTTTCGGTGATCGATTTTCATAACGTTGCTGCTCGTGCCCATCTCATCTTAACAGATTCTGGTGGTGTCCAAGAGGAAGCCCCATCTTTAGGAGTGCCAGTCCTTGTTCTAAGGGATACGACAGAACGTCCAGAAGGAATCGAGGCTGGAACATTAAAGCTAGCAGGTACGGATGAGAACACAATCTTTTCACTTGCTAATGAACTTTTAACAAATGATGTAAAACATGCAGAAATGGCGCAAGCATCTAATCCATATGGAGATGGTAAAGCATCACGACGGATAGCAGATGCGATTATAGATTACTTTAAGACGGAAAAATAATCGCTCTTACAGTACAAGGTATAAAAAGGTTTCGTTCATATGAACGAAACCTTTTTGTTGTGGGAGAGTGGAAGGAAATCAACGATCGGCAGTTAAAGGATTACAGCGATAGGGAAGCTACCCAAGTGCTAGTTTTTCATAAAATGAAAACGATTCGCAGATGTATTATTTTCATTTATTAACAAAAGCTATAGATAAAAAGACCTGCTGCGATATGTTACGTAGTTATCATAGTACAATCTGTTTAAAATTTGTTATCTGGAATGTAAGGCGGAGACTCCTGCGGCAATAGCATGATTCTTGAGTCCCCACAGCGAGCGTTCATTGTGAGCGAGGAGGCTCAAGCCCGTGGAAAGCGTCGGCCTGTAGAGATAGGTAGAAAACAATGCCTAAATATACAATGCGAGGAGAAATGGCATGCACCAAATTAAGCAAATATTTTACATTTTTTTATTCATGTTAATGCTTGCAGCTCCCACTGTTACATTTGCTTTTTCAGATTCCTCCACTAGTCAAAAACAACAATCTATTATTATTGAAGTAGATGGGAAACCACAGGAACGAAAGGAATATATTGAGACATACTACCCTTCAATAGATGTCATTGCTACGTACGAAAAATTGTTTCAAGGCCTTGCGTTAAAAGGAGATGTTAGAAAACTGGAGAAGCTTGCTACATTAGAGTTTGTAAAAACGATGCATGCGGTTAGAACGTACGAAGTGGATAAAATAGAGATAGGAAAATCGGAAGCTGATCAATTGCGCAGTTCGTTTCAAGCAAAACGAATGCTGCAATCGGCATTGGGAGAAAATAATTACTTACCACACGAAATGAATCAAACTCCATATACGGGAAATGGAGTGAAAGTTGGCGTCATTGATACAGGAATCGATTATACCCATCCAGATTTAAAAACGAATTATGCTGGTGGCTATGATTTAGTGGATTTAGATAAGGATCCTATGGAAACAAAACCAGCAGAAGGTATAGCGACTCTCCACGGTACACATGTAGCAGGTATTATTGCTGCAAACGGTACTATGCAAGGCGTTGCCCCAAATGCAAGGATCTATGCATATCGAGCGCTTGGCCCAGGCGGAGTTGGAACTTCTGTACAAGTGATTGCGGCATTGGAGCAGGCGGTAAAGGATAAGATGGATGTGATTAATTTATCTTTAGGAAATACGATAAATGGCCCTGATTATCCAACGAGTCAGGCAGTTAACCGGGCAACAGAGCTTGGGGCTTCTGTTGTCATTGCAAATGGCAATAATGGTCCAAGTCGCTGGACAGTTGGCGCGCCCGCAACAGCGACTAAAGCTATCTCAGTTGGCGCATATGCTAGTCCAATCGAAAAACCAATGCTATCGATTGAAAAAGAAGATAAAACCATTGCGATACAATCAATGCACGGAGCAATCCCTTGGAATTTGATGAAGGATTATGAAATTGTCCAAGCAACGAAAGCGGAAGATTTAGCAGGAAAGATTGCTTTATTTTCACGTGGTAAAATTCCTTTTTCTCAACTAGCAAAACAAGCGGAAGAACAAGGAGCAGTGGCGGCACTCATCTATAACAATGAAGAAGGAAGCTTTCAAGGTACAGTAGCAGATAGCGCGGACACATTATCCATTCCAGTAGCTTCTATTTCCAAGCAATCGGGATTTTGGTTAAAAAACTATAGTGAGCAATTGTATCCGTTTGTTGCAACACGTTATGAAATAGAAAATGCAACGGTAGCCCCGTTTAGCTCACGTGGACCGGTAACAATGAATTGGAAGGTAAAACCAGATCTTATTGCTCCAGGTACAAATATTGTTAGCACGGTTCCCGGAGGCTATCAAAGTCTGCAAGGAACAAGTATGGCAGCTCCGCATATAGCAGGTGTTATCGCTTTACTAAAGGAAGCTCGTCCATCTTGGTCTAATGAAAAAATAACCGCCGCACTGAAAACGACGGCAAATCAACTCGTAAAGGAGTCTGGCCAATCAATTGAGCCAATTGCCCAAGGAACAGGATTAGTAAATCCTATGAAGGCAATAAATGCAAAGACGATCATTTATAATCAATCCATAAGCTTTGGCAAAATTGATGCATTTCGTAAAACGAACGTAACTAATATAACAATCGAAAATACAAGTAATACACCTCAAACGTTTACGTTTCATATTCCAATTAAAAAGAAAGGAATAAGCTGGCATTTACCACAAAGATTTACGATTCCAAAGCATGCAAAGAAAAAAGTTCCAATTGAGCTTTCAGTTACTTCTAATTTGTTAAAGGAAGGACTACATCAAGGCTGGCTTACCTTAAATCAACAAGATCAAACCTATCATTTACCGTATGTTTTTCTTAATAAGACAGCGGATTATCCGAGAGCAATGGGCTTTAGCTTTGAATTAGAACCATTTTCAGAAGATGAATTTACGTACCAGCTGTATTTAGCAGAGGCTGCAAAAGAGGTACGCATTGAACTGTATGATCCAGATACATTAATCTATGAAAGAACATTACTTCAGCTAAAAGATGCATCAGCAGGTTTAAATGATGGGAAAATGGATAAAGCGGATCTTGGGAAACCAGGCCTATATAAAGTAATGCTTACTGTTCATTTGGAGAATGGCACATTTGAAAATCATGAGCTAGATTTTCAAATTTTACCCTAGCATGAGTGCTTGTCATAAACCCTCGCCCTTAAACGGGAAGTGTTTCAAAGTACAAGAAGGAAGCACTTCCTGAAACTTATGGTAGTTCGACTTGTATCTAAAAATATTGGAGGAAGCCACTTTTTGCTTCCGAGAAATAGATTCGAATAAGTATATAACCACAAAGAAAATAGGAACTACTTTTCGTTTCATTAATTTCTTCACATAAATGTCAAATAATCACCTATCATAATCCGATATAATAGAGGATAAGGTTCTCTTGCAAATACTTTTATTTATAGGGTGAATTTTCAAGCGCTAAACACCAAGCTCCTCTGAAAATGAGAAGCAGGTGTTTTCATTTTTTCATTAATGATTAGAAGCGAATAAACAGGACACGTAAAAGAACAAAAATTTCTCGTCAAACACCCAAAAAATAAGCGGGAATAGATTTACAAATAAACGCATAAACCAATTGACAACAGGTTATTGCTATTGTAAACTTGCTTAGTGTGGAATGGTATGGTTTTCATTGTAAACTGCAATATTTGCGCATTTTTGTCGAAGCGTGCAAATTCTCTTAGAAAACGCACCTGGATAGAAACATTGATAGGAATTTTTCTTTCAAACTTAAAAGAAGCAATTACATTCTTCATTATGAGGAGTGTTGAATTTCTGCGTATGTTTTTTGTGAAAAATGAGCAATCTTCCTCGGAAGGTCTTCATTTCACGTTTCCAGTACATAATTAATCTTAATTCAAAGAGAATAACAATAAATGGGTGAAATCCAAGCGGGAGAAGAATGGAAGATGTCAGATTATGAACAAATGATAGTTAGACAACGGAAATGGATGCTTTACCTTCTCGCGATGTTTTTGCTTGGAGCTGGAATCACTCCATTTATGGAGGTCTTTCTAGGTCTGTTGTTGGGAACGATTGCAAGCTTTTATAATCTATACCTGTTGCAAAAAAAGACGCTTGAATTTACAGAAGCTATTGCAAGAAAACAATCTTCTCGAGGTATAGGGATGCTTTCAAGGTTCGCAGCTGCAGCGCTAGTCGTTCTGATTGCACTTCGATATGAAGAACAATTCCATATTATTGCTGTCATAATAGGATTAATGACTTCCTATATAGTCATTATGATAGATTTTATGATGTTTCAAAATAAGGATAAAGCTGGAAAGAGGGGTGAATAATGATGAATCATGGTGCACCGATAGTGGAAGACATTTTTGGCATTCCTTGGATGGATGTAAACCTATCTAATATTTTAATGATGTTTATCACATCGTTGATTGTATTCTTACTAAGCGTCTGGGGCGCAAGAAAATTACAAATGAAGCCAACAGGTGCGCAAAATGTCATGGAATGGATTCTTGAATTTATTAAAGGAATCATTAATGACACCATGGATTGGAAAACAGGGAAGCTTTTCTTACCACTAGCAATAACGCTTTTCACGTACATTCTTGTTGGAAACATGCTAGGGGTAATGACGAATGTAGTCGTTGGTGGAGATGTATGGTGGAAATCACCAACTGCTGATCCGGGGATTACGTTGACTCTTTCGGCGATGGTAGTTATTTTATCCCATTATTATGGTGTTAAGATGAAAGGTGGAAAAGAGTATGTTAAAGACTATTTTCGACCAGTGCCATTTTTGTTTCCAATTAAAATTATTGAAGAGTTTGCCAATACATTGACATTAGGTCTTCGTTTGTTTGGTAACCTTTACGCTGGTGAGGTATTATTAAGCTTACTTGTAGGGCTAACAACCTCTGGCGTGTTAGGCTTCGTCTTTGGATCTGTCCCGTTTCTTGCATGGCAAGGATTTAGTGTGTTTATTGGAGGGATCCAAGCGTTTATATTCACCATGCTTTCAATGGTTTACATTTCACATAAAGTCAGTGAAGATCACTAATCGATTGTGGAATTATCCCATTGCTTATAAGCAAGCAGTACATGAAAACATTAAAAAACCAGTTTTAGTAGGAAACTATTAAAACCGGAAATAATATTAAAATGATAAAAATCATTGAGGAGGATTTATATTATGGGAGCTTTAGCAGCTGCAATCGCAGTAGGATTAGGTGCATTAGGTGCAGGTATTGGTAACGGTTTGATCGTGAGTCGTACAGTGGAAGGAATCGCACGTCAACCAGAATTAAAAGGTCAATTGCAAACAACCATGTTTATTGGTGTTGGTTTGGTTGAGGCAATGCCTATTATCGCAACCGTTATTGCTTTGATCGTAATGTTCCAGTAAGCGGCAATTTTACTCCGGTTTACTGATGCTTGAAAGGAAATTTCCTTGAGCAGGCAACCTATTCATGGCGAAGGATATCTTTTGAAGAAAACTTCGCCGTTGTTTTTAATGAATTAGCCGAAACAATCATGAACGATACAAAAAGGTTTACCAATCAAGGTGAAAGGAGTGAATATTGTGCAAGCATTTACTGGACTTACACATGTTTATGCTGCGCTTGGTGGCTTTCGTCCGTTAGAAATGTTCATTCAGCTATTCTTCTTCGTTGTATTGCTATTGCTAGTGAAAAAATTTGCTTGGGGACCTGTTGTTTCCATGATGCAAAAACGTGAAGAATATGTAGCAAGTGAAATCGAAGCAGCTGAAAAGAGCCGTGCGGAAGCAGAGGAATCCTCTAAAAAAGCCGCAGAGCAATTATTGCAGACGAAACAAGAAGCACAAAAGATTATTGAAGATGCGAAACTTGCTGGGACAAAGCAAGAGCAAAATATTATTGAATCTGCTCGTCAAGAAGCAGAACGCATTAAGCAAGCTGCACAAGCTGATATACAAAACGAAAAAGAAAAGGCATTGCAAGCACTTCAAGATAAGGTTGCATCCTTATCCGTTCTTATTGCAAGTAAAGTAATTGAAAAAGAAATTAGTGCACAAGATCAAGAAAAATTGATCAATGAATATATTAAAGAGGTAGGAGAAGAGCGATGAGTGAAGCAATAGTTGCCAAACGATATGCAGATGCTCTTTTCCAGCTTGGGAATGATAAGGCTGCACTAGACCAGTTAATGGAAGAATTCCGTGTAGTCAAACAAGTGTTTCAAGAAGATAAGCAGCTTCGTGGATTTCTCGCACATCCTCGTATAACGCTTTCACAAAAAACGACATTTATTGATGAAGTGTTTAAGGATTGCTCGAAGGACGTCCTTAATACACTTAAACTTCTTGCAGAGCGTCATCGCGTAGCACTAGTACCCTCGATTATCGAAAATTTTATTAATCTGGTCAATAGTGCAAGAGGCGTTGCAGAAGCAACAGTACATTCTGTTCGAAAGTTATCCGATGCAGAACTGAAGGATTTGGAGACAACTGTTGCCAAACGCTTCAATAAAAGTGTTGTTCATCTTGAAAACAAGGTTGATCCTTCCTTACTTGGTGGGATTAAAATCCGCATTGGAAATACGATTATTGATGGTACGATTAGCGGGAAATTAAAACGTATCGAACGAAATATTATAACTTCGAACAATTGATGATAGGGGTGAAATGGTATGAGCATTAAAGCTGAGGAAATCAGTCTACTGATTAAACAGCAAATCGAATCATTTGATTCTGATATAGAAGTAAGTGATGTCGGAACAGTTATTGAAATTGGAGACGGTATCGCTCGTGCTCACGGTCTTGATAATGTCATGGCTGGAGAGCTAGTAGAATTTTCAAATGGTGTAATGGGAATGGCGCAAAACCTCGAGGAATCGAACGTAGGTATCGTAATCCTTGGTCCTTACACTGAAATAAAAGAAGGCGATGAAGTTCGTCGTACAGGTCGTATTATGCAAGTACCAGTTGGAGAGGAATTATTAGGACGCGTGGTGAATCCGTTAGGACAGCCTATTGATGGTAGAGGTCCTATCGAAACATCAAAAACAAGACCAATCGAATCTCCAGCACCGGGCGTTATGGCACGTAAATCTGTTCATGAGCCATTACAAACAGGTATTAAAGCGATCGACGCACTCGTTCCAATCGGACGTGGGCAGCGTGAATTAATTATCGGTGACCGTCAAACAGGAAAAACGACAGTCGCAGTAGATACAATCCTTAACCAAAAAGATCAAGATATGATCTGTATTTATGTTGCGATTGGACAAAAGGAATCTACTGTTAGAGGAACTGTTGAAACCTTCCGTCGCTATGGTGCACTTGATTATACGATCGTCGTTTCTGCTGGAGCATCTGATCCTGCTCCATTGCTTTATTTAGCACCTTATACAGGCGTTACAATGGGTGAAGAGTTCATGTATAACGGAAAGCATGTTCTCGTTGTATATGATGACTTATCCAAGCAAGCGGCAGCATATAGAGAGCTTTCCTTGTTGCTTCGTCGTCCTCCAGGTCGTGAAGCATTCCCAGGGGATGTATTCTATCTGCATTCACGTTTATTAGAGCGTGCTGCAAAGCTTAGTGATGCACTAGGTGGAGGTTCATTAACAGCACTTCCTTTTGTTGAAACACAAGCTGGCGATATTTCAGCATATATTCCAACAAACGTTATTTCAATTACAGATGGACAGATATTCCTACAATCGGATTTGTTCTTCTCTGGGGTACGTCCAGCAATTAATGCCGGACTTTCTGTTTCCCGTGTAGGTGGATCCGCACAAATTAAAGCGATGAAGAAGGTTGCAGGAACACTACGTCTTGATCTTGCATCATTCCGTGAGCTAGAAGCTTTTGCTCAGTTTGGCTCTGATTTAGACAAAGCAACCCAAGCAAAGCTTAACCGTGGGGAACGCACTGTAGAAGTACTTAAGCAAGGGCTGCATAAGCCGTTAGTAGTAGAAAAGCAAGTAATGATTCTCTATGCACTAACAAAAGGATTCCTAGATGATATTCCAACTATGGATATTACACGTTTTGAAGAAGAATTCCATGTATGGCTTGATAACAACCGTGCTGAATTACTCGCTTCTATTCGTGAAACTGGTAACCTTCCAGAAGCAGCAGATATGAATGATGCAATTGAATCATTTAAGAAAACGTTCTTGCCTACTGAAAAATAAGAAATAACATTTTCTTCTATATAAAAGAGTTTGGAGATGGAGAGTGTGAGAGGAATAGAATTATTCTGCTATTTCAACTCAATCTCTCGTTTTCAACCTCCGACCTTATATTAGGAAGGGTGGTGAAAAAGCTTGGCATCACTTAGAGACATTAAAAATCGAATTGACTCTACAGAGAAAACAAAGCATATTACAAAAGCGATGGAAATGGTTTCTGCGTCCAAAATGGCACGAGCAGAACAAAATGCAACAGCTTTTGTTCCATATAGCGATAAGATTCAAGAAGTTGTAGCACATCTAGCGGTAAACTCGGATGCAAGTCATCCAATGCTGCAAAAGCGTGCTGTAAAGAAAACAGGCTATTTAGTAATTACTTCTGATCGTGGCTTAGCTGGTGCATATAACAGTAGTGTGCTTAGAAAGCTATATCAAACAGTTCAAGAGCGACATCAATCTGCTGAAGACTATACAGTAATAGCGATTGGTCGTATGGGCTATGAATTTTGTAAAAAACGAGATATGCCAATCGCACAAAGTATATTAGGACTTTCAGATCAACCAAGCTTTGCAGATATTAAAAAGCTTGCCTCTGAAACGGTTCAAATGTTCAGTGATGGAGAAATTGATGAGCTTATCATTTTCTATAATCACTATGTAAGTGCCATTTCACAAGTAGTAACGGAAAGAAAGGTATTACCAATTACGAACATTGACTCGACTGCAGCATCAAGCAGTCAGTACGAGTATGAGCCGAATGAAGAGCAGATTTTAGAAGTGCTGTTACCACAGTATGCGGAAAGCTTAATATATGGTGCATTACTTGATGGAAAAGCAAGTGAGCACGCAGCGCGAATGACTGCTATGCGTAGTGCTACAGACAATGCGGAAGACCTTATTGATGGGCTTACATTATCTTATAACCGCGCGCGCCAAGCAGGAATCACACAAGAAATTACTGAAATTATTGGTGGGGTAGCTGCCCTAGAATAAGCAAGCTTGTCTATGTTTATAAGCAGTAAGTTAGGAGGGAAATCGATGAGCAAAGGACATGTTACACAGGTTATGGGACCAGTCGTTGACGTTAAGTTCGATGATGATAAGCTCCCTGAAATATACAATGCACTAACTGTCCAAATGAATGCTGATGCAGGCTCTTCAGAAAAAACAGAGCTTACATTAGAGGTTGCACTTCATCTAGGTGATAACACAGTAAGAACAATTGCTATGTCATCAACAGATGGTGTGCAACGTGGCATGGAGGTTACGGACTTAGGAAGACCGATTTCTGTACCAGTAGGTGAAGTTACCCTAGGTCGTGTATTTAACGTACTTGGAGAAAAAATTGATCTTGACGAACCATTGGCTGCAGATACGAGAAAGGATCCAATCCACCGTGAAGCGCCAAAATTCGAAGACTTATCAACTGAAACCGAAATTCTAGAAACAGGAATTAAGGTTGTTGACCTTTTAGCACCATATATTAAAGGTGGTAAAATCGGTCTATTTGGTGGTGCCGGAGTTGGTAAAACGGTATTAATTCAGGAATTAATAAACAACATTGCCCAAGAGCATGGTGGTATTTCTGTATTTGCCGGAGTTGGAGAACGTACTCGTGAAGGAAATGACCTTTACTATGAAATGAAAGATTCAGGTGTTATCGCTAAAACAGCGATGGTATTTGGACAAATGAACGAGCCACCAGGAGCACGTATGCGTGTTGCATTAACTGGTTTAACCATGGCTGAATACTTCCGTGATGAACAAGGGCAAGACGTACTTCTGTTTATCGATAACATTTTCCGTTTCACACAAGCGGGATCTGAAGTATCAGCGTTATTGGGACGTATGCCATCAGCGGTAGGTTATCAGCCAACCCTTGCAACAGAAATGGGACAATTACAAGAACGTATTACTTCAACGAATAAAGGTTCTGTTACTTCCATTCAAGCGATTTATGTACCAGCGGATGACTATACAGATCCAGCGCCAGCAACAACTTTCGCGCACTTGGATGCAACAACTAACTTAGATCGTAAGCTATCTGAGCAAGGTATCTATCCTGCTGTGGATCCATTAGCATCGACTTCTCGTGCACTAGATCCAGAAGTAGTGGGAAATGAACATTACGAAATCGCACGTGAGGTACAACGTACGTTACAACGCTATAAAGAGCTTCAGGACATCATTGCCATTCTTGGTATGGATGAGCTATCCGATGAAGATAAGCTAACAGTTGCTCGTGCACGTCGTATTCAGTTCTTCCTATCACAAAACTTCCACGTTGCTGAACAGTTTACTGGACAGCCAGGTTCTTATGTACCTGTTAAAGAAACAGTACAAGGCTTTAAGGAAATCCTTGCTGGAAAGTATGATGATCTACCAGAAGATGCATTCCGTTTAGTTGGTCGCATCGAAGAAGTTGTAGAAAAAGCAAAAAGCATGGAATAATATGGATGAGAGATGTAGGTTAGGAAAGTAGCGAATAAATGTAAATTCAACTACTACCTTAACAGGTTTTCCAAATAACGGAAAATACATCCTGCATGTCCAAGGAGGGGTTACATTGAAAACACTAACTGTGAGTGTTGTTACTCCTGATGGTCCAGTATTGGAAGATAGTTATGAAATGGTTAGCTGTAAAGCGGAAAACGGTGAGCTTGGTATTTTACCTGGTCATATCCCTTTAGTTGCTCCACTAACAATAAGTGCAGTCCGACTAAAGCGTGGAAATGATGTTGATCGTCTCGCTGTAAGTGGTGGATTTTTAGAAGTTCGCCCCGATAAAGTAACGATTCTTGCGCAGTCCGCTGAAAAGCCTTCAGATATTGATGTAAGCAGAGCACGTGAAGCAAAACAACGAGCTGAAAGTCGCTTACAGTCAAGACAAGACCATGTCGACTTCCATAGGGCAGAATTAGCACTCAAACGGGCTATGAACAGATTGAATGTTGTTCAACGCTAACATAATATTAAAGAACTCTCATAACAACTTGTTATGGGAGTTTTCTATTTTTGAGAAGACAAAAAAGCAATATATGTCGATATTTCCCGGGAAATAAGAAAACTAGGATGTATTGACTGGAATTGTCGTTCGGAATAACCAAAGGAGAAAGAAGAGGTGAACTTTCCGTTGACAACCATTGCAAAGCATGGCAGAGTAACATTAGTATTAGCAAATAGGAGGATTATATGTTTTCAATTGGACAGTTAGCTATTATTAGTATGATTTCACACCTTATATTTATTTTTATTACGTGGAGAATAATGCAAAGCATTAATTTTGAGCCTATTATTCGTAAAGGCCATGCAGCTGAGGCGAAAATCTTTTTATTGTTCCTCGCGATAATAATTGGTGCTGGTGTTAGTCGGTTTTTCTTAGAATTTATGCAGTGGTCCAGAGATTTGATGTATCTATTCTAATACATCATTCTAAATATCTAGTATTCTCTTAAACTATGTATATATGAATTCCCCTTTGATCATACTTATAAAAGCGTATGGTGAAGGGGGTTTTTTTATGAGAAAGGTTATTATTATCTCTGTACTAATCTATTTATTATCCAATAACGTGTTCGCATCTAGTATCAAAAAGGATGAACTCGTCCAATTAGCATCGATTATTACGAGTGAAGGAGATTTGATAGAAACATGGGAGATCACGATAAAGGAAAACGCGGAACGTTCAAGAATTGAACAGCTGCTGGAAGATTGGAAGCATAAAGACTCCGTTTTACGAGAAGAAGATGAAAACAGTATAAAATATGCTTCAAGAGACATCCATAAAACGTCTGGAATTATCGTATCCTATAATGCTGTTTTACCTAAAAACAAACAGTATCGTGCATCTTTTTCAATCGTAATAAAGGGTTCCGGTTGGGATCCACCTACACAGTCTGAATATCAAAAAATTAAACAACAAGTTACCGAACAATATTTCACAGAGAAACGGGAAATATTTACTTGTCTGACAACTAAACCTAATGCTATAATGGATATTGGTTATTTATCAGATAATCTAGCAAAAAAACTTAAATTACGACATGTTTCTACACAGACTGATAATCTAGTAAAAACGATGCATAAAAAAATTATTTACGGGTATACACCATTATGGGAAGAGCGGCTTATCATACATAATAAGCCAATGAATGTACAAATCGTTACTGAAATAGATAAGCAAGGTGACGTCACATTCACCATTGGAACACCTATCTTAATAAATGAATATTAATATTATGAAAATGGATCTGAAGGAGATTTGAAATATGGAAAAAATCATCGTAAGAGGCGGACAGCAATTAAGGGGCACTGTAAAGGTTGAAGGTGCAAAAAATGCAGTATTACCTGTTATTGCAGCCAGTCTTATTGCAAGTGAAGGAAAAAGCGTTATTTATGATGTTCCTGTCTTGGCAGATGTATATACAATCAATGAAGTACTACGAAATATGAATGCAAATGTACATTTTAGTAATAATACGGTAACGGTTGATGCTTCAACTGAATTGAAGACAGAAGCTCCTTTTGAATATGTACGAAAAATGCGTGCTTCCGTGCTTGTGATGGGACCACTATTAGCCCGTTATGGACACGCAAAGGTTGCTATGCCTGGAGGCTGTGCAATTGGTTCTCGCCCAATTGATCTTCATTTAAAAGGTTTTGAAGCAATGGGAGCAGAGGTCCATGTAGGGAATGGCTTTGTAGAAGCGCATGTTAATGGTCGCTTAAAGGGTGCAAAAATTTACCTTGATATGCCTAGTGTTGGCGCAACGGAAAACATTATGATGGCGGCAGCATTAGCAAAGGGCAAAACCATCATTGAAAACTGTGCAAAAGAACCTGAAATAGTTGACCTTGCCAACTACTTAAATAAGATGGGGGCAAAGGTTGTCGGTGCAGGAACAGAAACTATTCGCATCGAAGGTGTAGAAAAACTTCAGGGCGTGGAACACAATATCATACCTGATCGAGTAGAGGCAGGTACCTTTATGGTGGCTGCAGCTATTTCTCAAGGAGATATTTTAATTGAAAATGCGGTGAGTGAGCATTTGCGTCCTGTTATTTCAAAGCTTCAAGAAATGAATGTAACGATAGTGGAAGAAAAAAATGGTATTCGCGTGATCGGACCAGAAAAGCTCCAAGCTACGGATATCAAAACATTACCACATCCAGGGTTTCCTACTGACATGCAATCGCAAATGATGGCATTAATGTTATGTGCGGAAGGAACGAGTGTCATAACAGAAACCGTGTTTGAAAATCGCTTTATGCATGTTGAAGAGTTTCGCCGGATGAATGCGAAGATGAAAATTGAGGGGCGAAGTGTCATTATTGAAGGTCCTTCAAATCTACAAGGTGCTGAGGTTGCAGCAACCGATTTGCGTGCTGCCGCTGCGTTGATTTTAGCTGGTCTAGCTGCTGAGAACTTTACAAGAGTAACAGAATTGAAGCATCTAGATCGAGGATATGTTGATCTTGCTGGCAAGCTAGCTGCGCTCGGAGCAGATATTGAACGTGTTGATGAAAGTGGAGATGTCGTAACTCCTACAACTGAGGCAGATTTAGAAACTGCAAAATAACCGGCTATCTTTCTATTATTCTCATGAAGTGAGCCCCAATGAATAGTGAATATCTATTCATTGGGGCTTTTTTGTATGTGAAGAGGATTTAATATGTAAAAATGCATCTTTTATTTTATTTAAGGTTATGCTAAAATTAAATGAAAATTATAAATAATTTATAAAGGGTGAATCATCTTGAAATTATATCTTTCTGTTGATATGGAAGGAATTACTGGATTGCCCGACCATACATTTGTACTCGCTGAAAAGCATAATTACAACCGCGCTCGAAAGATTATGACAGATGAAACGAATTATGTTATCGAGGCAGCAATGCAAAGTGGTTGTAGTGAAATTGTTGTGAATGATAGCCATTCTAAAATGAACAACTTGTTAATTGATGCGTTACATCCTGAGGCATTGTTAATTACTGGTGAGGGGAAGCCTTTATCCATGATGCAAGGCTTAGATGCTTCCTATGATGGAGCACTATTTATTGGTTACCATGCTCGCGCTGGACAGTTTGGTGTTATGTCGCATTCAATGATCCATGCTGTACGGAATTTTTACATAAACGACCAACCAGTTGGTGAGTTGGGATTAAATGCCTATGTAGCTGGGTATTTTGAAGTTCCAATATTAATGGTAGCAGGAGATGATCAAGCAGTTAAAGAGGCAGAGGAATTGATCCCTAATGTAACGACTGCAACGGTAAAGGAAACGATATCGAGGTCTGCGGTTAAAAGCTTAACGCCCCAAAAAGCTGGTGAATTATTATCAAAACGTGTACAGCATGCTTTAGATAGACGGAACAAAGTCGATCCACTTGCTCCACCGGAAAAACCGGTCATAAAAATTGAATTTAACAATTATGGACAGGCAGAATGGGCCAGTCTCATGCCAGGTACAATCTTAGAAGCTGGAACAACAATCGTTCGCTTTGAGGCAAAGGATATATTGGAAGCGTATCAGGCCATGCTTGTAATGGTAGAACTAGCTTTAAACGCTACATTTTCATCGTGAGAAGTACATATTTATAAGGAGTTGATATGTATCGAATGAAGAAGCTAACCGCCCGTATCCAACATATTATTGAGAATACGAATGGCAAGTGGGGGATAGTCCTAGAAGACCTTGACCGAAACGAACGTTGGTATTGGAATGCGAACGAACCATTTTATGCAGCAAGTGTGATTAAAGTTCCGATTATGATGGCTGTTTTTCATGCGGCTCATAATGGTGATCTTTCATTAGATGATGAACTACAGCTGAAACAGGCAGATCAAGTAGGTGGTGCTGGTGTACTCCAGTATATGACGCCAGGTATCAAGCTACCGATATACGATGTCATGATGTTAATGATTATTCAGAGTGATAATACTGCTACCAACATGCTTATTGATCTTCTAGGAGAGCCTCATATTCAACAACGAATGGTCGAATATGAGTTTATTCAAAGTAAGTTTTACAACAAGCTAATGATTGTACCTGCAGTTAGGAAAGGAAATAATACGATTACAGCAGCAGAAATGAATGCCATGTTAAAAAAACTAGCCTTAGGCAAAGTGATTTCTGCGCATGCATGTGAGCAAATGATTGCGATATTAAAAAAGCAGCAAATTCAAGATGGACTTCCAGGCCGCCTAGCTTCTCCAGAGCCTTCTTACTTTGGAGGACAAAAAGATTGGGAAATTGCTCATAAAACAGGAAATGTTCAAGGAATTAACCATGATATAGGTATTTTTTATGTAGGGAAACGTCAATTAATTGCCTCTGTACTATCAAAGGATATGGATGATCTCGTTGCGCGGAATACAATCCAATTGATTGGCAGAGAAATCTATGATTATTTACATATAACCAAAAATGAAAGCGTTTGCTAACTAAATAGATTTTGGAATGTTAGAAAGATAATGATACAGGAGAGGGTTATGTGCTGCGCTATATATTAAAAAGATTATTGATTATGTGTATTACACTATGGATTATCGTGACACTTACGTTTGTTTTAATGATTTCTATTCCCGGCTCACCTTTTAATAGTGACCAGTCATCGAACGAAACAGTACAAGCAAATCTGGAAAAATTTTATAATCTGGACGAACCTTACTATATTCAATACTTCCAATATATAAAATCGGTTATTCTATTTGATTTTGGTCCTTCTATTAAACAACCGAATCAAACGGTAAATGATTTATTAGGGAGGGGCTTTCCCATTTCATTTGAATTAGGACTTATAACGATCATCGTTGCTGTTATATCAGGGATTATTCTAGGTGTTATTGCAGCTCTCCGACATAATGGCTTCGTTGATTATCTAGCAATGGGAGTTGCTGTATTTGGAATATCAATTCCGAACTTTATTTTAGCTACGCTATTAATTCAACAGCTAGCCGTAAATGCGGAATGGTTCCCAGTAGCCACATGGTCTAGTCCAAAGCATATGGTTCTTCCTGTACTAGCATTGGCAACAGGTCCGATGGCGATTATCGCCAGACTAACGAGGTCCACGATGCTAGAAGTGCTCACCCAGGATTACATCAAGATGGCGCGTGCAAAAGGATTATCACCATGGAAAATAATTTTCAAGCATGCCTTACGTAATGCGCTCATGCCAGTAGTAACCATTATGGGAACTTTATTAGCAGGTATATTGACAGGTACATTTGTTATTGAGCAAATATTTGCGATCCCAGGGATGGGAAAGTATTTTGTAGAAAGCATTAATCATCGAGATTATCCAGTAATCATGGGAACAACGGTGTTTTATAGCGTCTTCTTAATTATGATGTTATTTCTAGTTGATATTGCTTATGGCATATTGGACCCGCGTATAAAGGTACATCAAAAGGAGGGTGAATAGTATGAAATATACCTCAAAGGATTCCATCATGCCCTCCTCTACGAACATTCCCGATGATTGGTTTGAATGGGAACAGTCAGATAAAACGCAAGCAGAGAAGGTTGCTCGTCCTTCTTTATCCTATTGGAATGATGCATGGAAACGACTACGTAAAAATAAACTAGCAATGACAGGTCTCGTTTTTTTAATCATCTTAATCTTTTTAGCTATCTTTGGACCGATTTTATCTCCTTATGAAGTGAATAAATCAGATTTGCCCAATCAATATCAGGAACCATCTGCATCCCATTGGTTTGGCACAGATTCCCATGGACGTGATGTATTTACACGTACGTGGTTTGGTGCACGGATATCATTGTTTGTTGGATTAATGGCAGCATTAATTGATGTATCGATTGGTATTATTTATGGAGGAATTGCGGGCTATAAGGGTGGACGTACAGATAATGTGATGATGCGCATTATTGAAATATTATATGGACTTCCGTACTTGTTAGTCGTTATTTTGCTTTTAGTAGTATTAGGACCGAGCTTAACGACGATTATTGTTGCGCTGACCGTAACCGGATGGGTTGGAATGGCGCGAATTGTTCGCGGGCAAGTACTACAAATAAAAAACTATGAGTTTGTGCTTGCCTCTAGGTCATTTGGTACGAAGACATCACGTATTATTCGGCGTAATTTACTTCCAAATTCGATGGGGCCGATAATTGTACAAATGACGTTGACCGTACCATCGGCAATATTTGCAGAAGCATTTTTAAGCTTTTTAGGACTTGGAATTCAATCCCCATATGCAAGCTGGGGAACGATGGCAAATGATTCACTAGGGGCCATATTATCAGGAAATTGGTGGACGTTATTTTTTCCTGCCTTTTTTATCTCCTTTACGATGTTTGCCTTTAACGTACTAGGTGATGGACTACAGGATGCACTCGATCCGAAGCTGAGGAAGTAGGTGTATAGATGACAAATATTCTTGAAGTTGAAGATCTACACGTCACATTTTCTACATATGGTGGAACAGTCAAAGCAGTGCGTGGAGTCACATTTTCATTAAAACAAGGAGAAACGCTAGCAATTGTAGGAGAGTCAGGCTGCGGAAAAAGTGTCACATCCAATGCGATTATGCGACTTATTCCAAATCCACCAGGGAAAATTGATAAAGGTTCGATTCGCTTTAAAGGCAAGGATTTAATGCATGAGACAGAGAAGAAAATGCGTTCGATTCGCGGTGTTGATATATCAATGATTTTTCAGGATCCGATGACTGCGTTAAATCCGACCTTAACCATTGGCTCACAGCTAATGGAAGGGCTCAGAGAGCATCATAAGGTGTCTCCTGACAAAGCAAAAAGAAAAGCGATTGAAATGATGGAATTAGTTGGAATTTCTAATCCGGCAGAGAGATTAAAGCAATATCCTCACCAATTTAGTGGTGGAATGCGTCAACGAATTGTGATTGCAATGGCACTTATCTGTGAACCAGAGCTACTCATTGCGGATGAACCAACAACCGCACTTGACGTAACCATTCAAGCACAGATTTTAGAGCTTTTCGAGAAAATCCAAAAGGTGACAGGTGTTTCCATTATTTTAATTACGCATGATCTTGGGGTTGTTGCGAATATAGCTGATCGAATTGCAGTCATGTATGCAGGGAAGATCATTGAAATGGGAGAGAAAAGAGATATTTTTTATCGTCCACAGCATCCCTATACAAAAGGACTCTTAAAATCTGTTCCTCGCCTGGATCTAGATGGCGAAAAACTAACACCGATTGATGGTACACCACCTGATTTATTCTCACCTCCAAAGGGCTGCTCATTTTATGCGCGTTGTCCTTTTGCAATGAAGGTGTGTAATAAAGTTTATCCTGTTCAAACCAACATAACTGATTCTCACCATGTAGCGTGCTGGTTGCAGGATGAACGGGCAAAGCAATTGCAAGCTACTCTGCCGATAAAATAGTGAGTAGCTCGCAAGTAGCAATAAAGTTTTAAGAATATGGAGGAAATAAAATGAACAAAGGGGGAAATACAGTGAAGAAGTTTCTGGTTTTTTTAATGACCGTGTTCGCAGTTTTTGTACTAGTCGGTTGTACCGCAACAAAGGATGCAGGTAAAGAGCCAAATGATGAAGAAGGTAAAGATGCAAAGGAAAGTACAGAAAAGATTTTAAAGCTAAATAATGGAACAGAACCGAAATCATTAGACCCTTCGATTGGATTTGATGCAGTATCTTGGGATCCGTTGAATAATTTAATGGAAGGTTTAACTCGGCTGAATAAGGACCATGTTGCAGAACCCGCCACAGCGGAAAAAATTGATGTTTCAGAAGATGGAAAAACATATACCTTCACGATTAGAGAGGATGCTAAATGGTCGAATGGCGATCCTGTCGTGGCAAAGGATTTTGAGTTTGCTTGGAAATATATGCTTGATCCAGCTAATGCTTCTGAAGCAGCTTTTCTCGGATACTTTATTGAAGGAGCAGAAGCATTTAACAATGGAGAAGGCAAAGCTGATGATGTGAAAGTAACGGCAAAGGACGACAAGACATTAGAGGTTGTTTTAACAGCCCCAACAGGATTTTTCCCGGATTTGCTAACAAATCCAGCGTTCTTTCCTATTAACCATAAGGTTGCTGCAGAAACGCCAGATTGGCATGCGGAGGCAGATACCTTTGTATCAAATGGACCATTTAAGTTAGAATCGTGGGACCATGATGTGGAAATGGTTTTTGCTAAGAACGATCAATATTGGGATAAAGGTGCAGTAAAGCTTGATAAAGTTCATTTTGCGATGGTAAATGATTCGAATACGCAGTATCAAATGTTTGAAAGTGGAGATCTTGATACCGCAAGTATTCCAGCAGAGCTTTCTGACCAACTGATTGACGGTGAGAATGTATTTATTGGAGATTATGGTGGACTGGAATTTTATCGATTTAATGTAAAAGAAGAACCATTTCAAAATAAAAAGATCCGAAAGGCGTTTGCATATGCTGTCAATCGAGAGAATATTGCGGAGTATGTCGTAAAAAATGGTGTGGAGCCTGCATTTGGCTTTGTTTCTCCAGGGTTTAAAGGGCCAGATGGAAAGGATTTCCGTGAAAAAAACGGGGATTTAGTTACATTTGATGCCGAGAAGGCAAAGCAATTACTGGAGGAAGGAATGAAGGAGGAAGGCTATGAGAAGCTTCCACCAATAACGCTTTCCTATAATACAAGTGATACGAATAAAGCAGTAGCAGAAGAGCTACAAAATATGTATAAGGAAACACTTGGGGTCGAGGTATCTTTAGAAAATCAGGAATGGAATGTGTTCTCTGAAGCACAAAAAGCATTGGAACTGCAGTTTTCGCGGAGCTCTTTCATTAATGACTATAGTGATCCAATTAACTTTTTAGAAAGCTTTATAACAGACTCTTATATGAATCGTACGGGATTCTCTAGTAAAGCATACGATGAGCTAATTGCAAAAGGAAAAACAGAGTCGGATGAAGAAAAACGTTGGGAATATATGTATGAGGCAGAAAAAATGCTAGCCGAAGAAATGATTATTATGCCAATTCGTTATTACAATACAGTTGTTTTAGAAGCAGAAGGCGTTTCGGGCATTTTACGTCATCCAGTTGGCTATTTTGATTTAAAGTATGCCGATAAACAAAATTAATTAGGATACAAATGCTGGGGCGAATAGGGTAACTGAGTCAATCATAAAAAATCTTTTGTCCCAGCATCACTTTTATCCGTACGGAAGGGATGAGCTTGCTTGATATGATTTATCCAGATCGTTTACAAGTTGGAGATACGATTGGCGTACTTGCTCCTGCAAGTCCACCAAACATGGAAAAGCTGTATCAGGCAATTCCATTGCTAGAAAAAAAGGGACTAAAGGTCAAGCTAGGAAATTATGTTTCTACCGTATATGGCTATTTAGCGGGAACAGATGAAGAACGTTTAGATGATCTGAATACGATGATTGCAGATAAAACGATAAAAGCAATTTTTTTTGCAAGAGGAGGCTATGGAACAGGAAGAATCGCTGATCGTATTGACTATGCATTACTACGTGACAACCCAAAAATTATATGGGGCTATAGTGATATTACATACTTACACACTGCTATTCATAAGCAAGCAGAATTAGTTACATTTCATGGTCCGATGATCGAGTCAGATATCGCAAAACCTGATTTTGACTCGAAATCATTCGCTATGTTGGATCAATTATTTGCACCGATGGAAATACGTTATACAGAGGAGATTTCTCCACTTCACGTGCTTGTTCCTGGAACAGCGCGAGGACAGCTTGTTGGTGGCAACCTTTCCCTTTTGACGAGCACACTTGGAACGTCTTTTGAGATCGATACAAAGGATAAAATCCTTTTAATAGAGGATATTGGCGAGGCGCCATATCGGATCGATTCCATGCTCAACCAGCTGCGCTTAGCTGGAAAACTCTCCAAGCTAGCAGGGGTAGCTGTGGCCGATTTTGCCGATTCATCTCCAAAAGCTTCTCCATCCCTCACATTAGAAGAGGTATTTGACCACTACTTTCAAAAAATAGCGTGTCCGGTAGTAACAGGCTTTAAAATAGGTCATTGCACACCAAATATAGCTATTCCTTTAGGTGTTGAAGCAACACTTGATAGCACCTCAAAAACGTTATTGATTACACCAGGAGTGCAATGAAAGGAGCATGGACGCTTAGAGGTTTACTTGCATCAAGGTGGTGACTCCAATCGGAAAAGCATGAGATTTGAGACACTAGGGAAGCGGGTTTCTTCCGAGGAGACGCAAGCCATGCCCGTGGAAAGCATCCGCCTGTAGTCAGAAGTAATAGCTTAGAGAACATTTGAAACAATAGGCGGATAAAAACGCCTAACCATACTATACGAGGAGTGCTAGCGTGTATAAACAAACGTTTGATTCGCTACAAGAAGAGCTGTGGGTAACCTCGGTTCAAGTAGCTACAGTTTGGACATCTCCACAGTCGGCAAGAGATATGGATAAGCTAGGGTTAGAGAATCCAACGAATATTGTGCAATGGGTAAAGACATTATCTTATCATGACAAGCTAGCCTTATGTGATGAAAACCGCGTTCAAACCCAATTGCTATTCGGCGAATATGTGCTGGTTCGAGAAATAAAAGCGGGTTGGGCACGTATCGTTATTCCATCCCAGCCATCAAGCAAGGATGATTACGGCTATCCTGGCTGGGTCCCAATCGTACAATTAAAAAAAGTAATGAAAGCAGATTGGCAACGAGAACAAACCGCAGTAGTGAAAACGAAAACGGCTTGGTTAGAGGAACACTCCGGCAATCGCATTTTTTCGCTCAGTTTTTTAACAGCCTTGCCGGTTATTTTTGATGAAGAAGCGAGGATAAAAGTTAAAACACCTGAAGGAAGTGCATTTTTATTAAAGAGTGATGTCTATATCGTAAATACAAGAGATGGAATGAAGCAAAGATCTGGACAAGCAATTGCTCTAGCTGCAACGATGTTTATCGGCCTTGAATATTTTTGGGGTGGGATGAGCTCATTTGGCTATGATTGTTCCGGTTTAGCGTATGCAGCTTATAAAGCAAATGGCTACCAAATCAGTCGAGATGCTTCAGATCAGGCAATTCACGGAGAAGCGGTGCCATTAGACCAATTGCAAAGTGGAGATCTTTTGTTTTTTGCTCATAACGAAGGAAAAGGCAATGTACATCACGTAGGGATTTATCTCGGAAACGGGGAAATGGTACATTCTCCACAAACAGGGAAGGGCATAGAAATTACTCCTTTAGCTGGAACACTATATGAACAAGAGCTTTGTGTTGCAAGGCGTTATTGGTCGACAATAGAGGAGCGTAGAGCGTAATGGAAAAAATATTACAGGTGAATGATTTAAAGAAACATTTTGAAATAGGGAAGGGACGTATTCTAAAGGCTGTAAATGGTGTTTCCTTCTATGTAAAAAAAGGAGAAACGTTTGGACTTGTTGGTGAATCTGGCTGTGGAAAATCAACGATTGGCAGAACCATTCTAGGATTGTACGAAAGCACGGATGGCGAAGTCTTTTTTAAAGGAGAAGATGTGCACGGGCTAAATGAAAAAGAACGTTTTCGATTTTATCGCAGCATGCAAATGATATTTCAAGATCCATATGCCTCTTTAAATCCCCGCTCGACCGTTCGAGAGATTATTTCTGAGCCGATGGAGGTTCATCAATTGTTCCAAAGTAAAAAGGAGCAGCTTGAACGTGTTTATGAACTACTGGAAGAGGTTGGTCTGAATCGAGATCATGCCAATCGCTATCCACATGAATTTAGCGGAGGCCAACGACAACGAATTGGGATTGCACGCGCACTTGCCTTGAATCCAGAATTTATAATTGCTGATGAGCCGATATCCGCATTAGATGTCTCTGTTCAAGCACAGGTAGTGAATCTTCTGAAGGAGCTACAAGAAGAAAAAGGCCTTACATTTCTATTTATTGCCCATGATTTATCGATGGTAAAGCAAATTTCCGATCGCATCGGTGTTATGTATTTAGGGAATATGGTAGAGCTGACCGAAAGCAGTAAGCTCTATGATAATCCATTACACCCATATACAAGGGCACTTTTATCCGCAATTCCAATCCCAGATCCAGATGTGGAAGAAAGAAGAGAGCGGATTATTTTAAATGGGGAGTTGCCAAGTCCGATAGACCCGCCAAGCGGATGTGTGTTCCGAACGCGCTGTCCGATGGCAATGGAGGTATGTAGTTTAACAAAGCCGTCGTGGAAAGAGGTTGAACAAGACCACTTTGTCGCCTGTCATTTATACGAGGGGAATAACACAACAAAGACATCTCCTAAAATTACGATTGCAAGCCAATAATGTAGTAGTTTCCCTTTAAATTATAATAGGAGGGATGAACGAAGACAGATCAAAGGACCATACGTAGATCTGTCTTTTTTTATTTTGGAGACCGATATCTTTCATACTTCATTTCTCGTGCCTCATTTTATTTCTTATGCAACAGGAAGTATGCCCCTCACTTAAAAGATTCCCTTTACATTATTTTTTAAAAAAAATGAGGTTCTATTGTATTCGTATTTTGTATACGTTTAATAGTAGGAATACTAGAAGTACAACATTTGCTAGCTTTACTAGACATGTCCAAAGATAGGAGGGTACCCAATCTGTGAAAATACGCAACAATGTAACAGCAAAGAAATGGAAACAACGAACAGCATCAAAAGGGAATAAAAAGAAACCGTACACCACCCAAAAAAGAAAAATAACCAGTTCAAAATTGAAAAGCAAATTTGTTTCAGGAAATGAAGGTACATCTTGGAAGCTTCCCGGTATACTAGGAGTCGCTTTTTTATTTTCTGTCATTCTAGTTATTCCCACACTAATTGTTACCCCATTTGTATCAGAGAACAATAAAGTAACCACTGTTAATGATCAGAGTGAGAAGGAAGGTATTGTGACATTGCCCAATAATTCTGCAGTTTCTGTTACTGTTATGCGATCAGAATCAGAGGAAATTGAAAAAGTCCCACTAGAAACCTATGTGGCACGAGTGGTAGCCTCAGAAATGCCAGCCGATTTTGAAATGGAAGCATTAAAAGCGCAAGTGCTAGCTGCAAGAACGTTTATTGTCTATCGCATGATACACCAGAATGATAATCCGGATGCGTTTGTTACGGATACAGTGAGCGATCAAGTATATAGCAGTGAAATGGATTTAAGAAAAAAGTGGAAAAATGAATATAACGAGAAAATGAGTAAAATTAATCAAGCGGTTGTAGATACTGAGGGAGAGATTTTAACTTATGAAAATGCACCAATATTTCCAGCGTTTTTCTCAACTAGCAATGGTTATACAGAAAACTCGGAGGATTATTGGCAAAATAAACTACCATATTTGCGAAGTGTGAAAAGTCCGTGGGATAAAAAATCACCAAAATATTTAGATCAAAAAACCTTTACGATTGATGAAGTAGAAGGGGTGCTGCAAACAAATTTATCACAATTAAATAATAAATCTATTCAAATTTCGAGGACGGAAGGAAAGCGAGTAAAAGAAGTTACGTTAGGAGACAAAAGCTTTACTGGAAGGGATATTCGAGAAAAATTAAAGCTTCAATCAAGTGACTTTTCCATTGAACAAAAAAGTAACCATCTCGTTTTTACGACAAAAGGTTATGGTCATGGTATTGGAATGAGTCAATATGGAGCAAATGGGATGGCTAAAGAAGGAAAAACATACAAAGAAATATTGTCATACTATTTTCAAGGTGTAGAAATTAGCACAGTGAATGAAACAGCTCCTGCATTAGTAGTCAAGTAGTATTTAGTCTGCGGGTACACTTCAGTATTCATGTTTATCACTAATTAGGAATTTCATCTCACCAAGTGACATTTTTTGTACGATCTATTAACCTATTCGTTTCATTTGATTGTGAAGAATATCCTGTTAATATGCTTCATTTCTATAAAAAAATTCGTAAATAGTGAAAAAAGTTGTATAAAAATGTATAGTTTTTCCTTTTTCTGATCAGAATGGTTGTTGAGGTGATGATCTTATGAAAGAGGAAAACAACACTCCAAAAAGTAAATGGAGACAACTTTTTCGCAAAAAATGGTTTTTTCCCGCTGTGTATTTGGTTATAGCTGCACTACTTCTGTCTGTCGTTATCTGGTATCAAAACTTAGATAATCAAATCCCAGAGGCAGGAGACGACAAGGATATTAGTGACAATTACACACCAAGTCCTTATGATGAGGATGCAGAAGCTGTGCTTGACCAGCAGGAAGTCATCAAGATGCCTGTAACGAAGGAAACTGAAGCAGAAATTGTAACTAAATTTTTTGACTACAGTGCGGATCAAGAGGATCAAGTCAATGCTTTAATCCTCCATAACAGTCGCTATTATCAAAGCACTGGAGTGGATCTTGCGGCAGCAAATGGAGATCCATTCGATGTTACTGCATCACTAAGTGGAACCGTAATGGAAGTAAAAGAGGATCCACTTCTTGGAAATGTCGTCGTTTTAGAGCACGGAAGTGAAGTAATGACGTATTATGCTAGCTTAGACGATGTGAAAGTAAAAGCAGGTCAAAAGGTAAAGCAAGGCGATTTACTTGGCGTTGCAGGAAAGAATATTTTTGGTAAGGATAATGGCAACCATGTTCATTTCGAATTAAGAAAAGCTGGTAAAGTAGTAAATCCAGAAACGTATTTTAATCAACCAGTTAGCAAGCTTGATAGTGCAGAAGCCGAAAATGTAACGGATGAAGCGACTGAAGAAAGCGAAAAAAACGATCAGGCGAATGAGCAACAAGAAACGAATACAGAAGAAAATGGTGAAACGACCCCAAACGGGAAGCAAAAGGAAAATACTTCTGATCCAACAAACCAACCAGAAGAAGATACATCAAATGATGCATCATAAGATAGAAGAACAGCTTAAATCATAGAGATTTAAGCTGTTTTTCATGGTATTTTTTACAATTTATACAAAAACAAGGAACATCAAAAGCCTTGATATGATGCGAAACACAAAATTAATTTCCATAATATTGCAAAATATGTCGAACGATAATCCTTGTTTTTGCGAATATTCGTGTTAATATATTTATAACCAATGAAGTAGGGACATAAATTGATAGGAAATGCAATATTTCTACAAAATACTTGTATAAATGAACATGCAAGATTCTCTTCAGAACTTTGCTTCAAATGATTAGCTGCAGAAAAGCGGTTCATTGTAAAGAAATCGCATTGACAGGATAACTTTTCTATAAACTAGCCATATAAGAAAGGAATTTTGCAGTGAAACGTGTAAATGAAAAAGTAAAACCAACGTTCATCACGTCATTGGTCAATTCAATAGAATTATCTTTGGGACAAATTATGACGATTTTAGCACAGGAGCATAATGAACAAGTTGCCATTGATTTAACAAAAAAGATTTGTTTGGAGTCCGATTCAAAAGAGATTCAGCGAAAAGGATTAGAATTTTTATACATCAATGGTTTTTATGAGGAATTAGAAATTCTAATCATTAAGAATCTAGCTTCAGAAGATATACAAAATCGTCAGTGGGCACACGTATATCAGCTTACAATTAATAGGCGTAAGAAAAAACAATCTCCCATTAAGATGATTGAGCAATTGAATGCTATCAAAACGAATGATCCGGAGCTAGTTTGTATTATTGAGTTGACGAAGGTAGCACTATATCATGATATGAAGCAATTTGGTAAGATTGGTAATTTTTTAGACATGCAGCATGGCTTGTTTGAACGAATTAAGGATACCTTTTTTCTTAACTGCATAAATTTACGACTGTATCAATATCTATTTGTTTACTACTGGGTTCGCAATGAACTAATCATGGCAAGAAAGTATGCGTTTCGAGCAATTAATCAAACTAAAAATGAAGACACCATAGCAAATTTACATCTTAGTCTTGGCCTTACCTATACGTTTGATACGTACCATCAAGGGATGTACCATCTTAATGAAGCGCTAAAGCTATCGAAAAGGACGAACAATAAAAAGCTTCAACATCGAATCATTCAACGAAATATTCCATTTATCTCAGCGCAATTTAAACGAGTTGAAGGAGTTACGACAGAGGATAAGAGTGAACAAGCGCATATCGAAATTGCAAAAGGAAACTATAATCAAGCTATCGCAATACTGGAAAAATTACCGATTAAAAGTCCTTTTCAAATGTACTACCTAGGTGTAGCAAAACAGGATAAAAATATACTACTTCAATCCTATGATTTCTTTATTGTGAAACGTAGTGATTATTTCTTCAGCAGACTTCCACTTAATGCACTCAAACGAATTAATGATTAATCCATTTCAGCATCGGGGGACTATCCATACAAGTATAGCCCCCATCCACATACAAAAGAATCACCATCCAGAATAACTCCATTGAAATTAGGTTCAAGGGTTCAACCTTTTATAATCTTAATTGTAAAAAAAATGCTTAGGAGGGATAAAATGAAAAATGTTAACAAGTTGATTTTGGCTTCTATGTTATCGTTTGTATTAATTTTGACAAGTGTCCCAACCGGTGATGTAATCAACCGCGACCCAGATATGGGTACATTTGATTGATTGAATCATTGTAGTTAGCAAAGTATTTACAAGTTAAAAATTGGTATCGTGCTATTTTGTAGGTTGAACCCTTTCCATAAAAAAATTAAGGACCATGCTTGTAGTTTAGCAAGCATGGTTTTTAATTTTGTTTTCGGAATGGTTTTACGAAATAAAGTTCTTGTCCACATAAGCAAAGCAGTAAATTTAATCATAAACGCTGTCGTCATGTAATAAAATGTTACAAACCAAGCATTCAGAAACATCTGGGGTGAGCGCTTGTGTGGCTCTATAAGTAAACTTAACTAGTTAACGAATAGAAGCAGCTTGTAGGAATGCGGTATGGAGCAGCTGTAAAACGCTAAATTTCGGTTGAAATCATTGCTATCTGTCGTACGTATAAAAAGCTCCTTCCTTACATATCTCGATTATAATCTCGTATATTTGATACGCTCTTTGACAGCCACCATCATTTGTTCTAGAAGCAAGCAAGTGATAAATCAAAAACGTAAGCGAGTTTTATGTTTTTGGATCACCTTGTCTCGACCCACACCTCGGATATATCAACATAGGGAGGCGAACGGTGTGCACGATTACATCAAGGAAAGGACGATCAGGATTGGAGAACATGTCGTGGAGACGAGGAAAACCGTCCGTATGATCGCAAAGGAATTTGGTGTTTCCAAGAGTACCGTCCATAAAGATTTAACGGAGCGGCTACCAGAAATAAATCCAGAGCTTGCCCTAAAAGTGAAGGATATTTTGGAATACCACAAGTCTATACGGCATTTAAGAGGCGGAGAAGCCACCAGAAAAAAATATAAAATTGATACCGGAAAAAGGAAGGATGTTGAACCGATTGGGTAATCTCTAGGAATTAATATTTTGTTTCTGAATAATAACGACTTTAAGTAGGGAGTGACATCCATCATTTGTTTTCCGTAGACAATGCAAAACACAGCCAATCGTGTTCCAGGCTGTGTTTTTCTTTATGATAGATGTGACAGGTAAAAAAAGTTAATCGACGAATTGTTCTAAAATATAAGCTGAAATGATGCAAATTTAGAATATAGATTGAATTAATTTAAAAATAATGCATCTATTTTCCTATTTTTGCAGTTATATGGAGAAGTTTGTGGTAAAATATTATAATAGTAGCATTGTGTTTTCGGACAGATGCAAGATAGATAATCATGCTAGGAGGATCTTGTTCATGTTTTCTCGGGATATTGGAATTGACCTTGGAACTGCCAACGTTTTAATTCATGTGAAAGGAAAAGGCATCGTTTTAAATGAACCAGCAGTGGTTGCAATGGATCGCACAACTGGCCGGGTGCTTGAGGTAGGAGAAGCCGCACGCCGCATGGTGGGGCGTACACCAGGAAACATTGAAGCAATTCGCCCGTTAAAAGATGGGGTTATTGCGGATTTTGATGTGACAGAAGCAATGCTAAAGCATTTTATAAATAAAATCAATGTACGTGGCTTTTTATCAAAGCCTAGAATGCTCATTTGCTGCCCGACTAACATTACAAAGGTAGAGCAGAAAGCAATTAAGGAAGCAGCCGAAAAATCCGGTGGTAAAAAAGTATATTTGGAAGAAGAACCAAAGGTAGCTGCTATTGGAGCAGGGATGGAAATCTTCCAACCAAGCGGAAATATGGTTGTTGATATCGGTGGTGGAACAACAGATGTTGCTGTTCTTTCAATGGGTGACATCGTAACATCAGAGTCCATTAAAATGGCTGGTGATAAGTTCGACATCGAAATTCTTAGCTACATAAAGAAGCAATATAAATTGTTAATTGGGGAAAGAACAGCTGAGGATATTAAAATAAATGTAGCAACTGTTTTTCAAGGCTCACGTCATGAGTCAATGGATATTCGGGGAAGAGACATGGTGACAGGCTTACCACGTACCATTACGATTCATTCGGATGAAATTGAAGAAGCACTTCGTGAATCTGTATATTTAATTGTACAAGCTGCTAAGTTAGTATTAGAAAGAACACCACCAGAGTTGTCTGCAGATATTATTGACCGTGGAGTTATCTTAACCGGTGGTGGTGCACTAATTCATGGAATTGACCAATTATTAGCAGAAGAGCTAAAGGTACCTGTATTTATTGCAGAAGAACCAATGAATTGTGTTGCAAAAGGAACAGGTATGATGCTCGAAAACATTGACAAAATTGAGCGGAGAAGTATCGTATAATAAACAAAACGTCTTTACGTTTAATGAGGAGGGCTTGGATTGTTAAGAGGATTTTATACTGCTGCAAGTGGAATGATCGCCCAACAAAGACAGCAAGAGGCATTATCGAATAACATATCCAACGTGAATACACCTGGCTATAAAGCAGATCAAACGACATTAAGAGCTTTTCCTGAGCTGCTTATGCAAAAAATGGGAACAAAAGAGCTTCCAGTAAAGTATGGAATGAATATATCCACACAGCAACCACTCGGACCACTTAATACGGGTGTTTACCTTCAGGAAATGGTTCCGAATCATGGTCAGGGAGATATCCGCGATACAGGAGTCACGACAGATCTAGCAATTATGAATGGCCAGCTGCCAGATGAAACGGGAAGCGTCTTTTTTACGGTTCAAAATGAAGCAGGTGATACACGCTTAACGAGAAATGGTAATTTCACAGTAGATGGTCAAGGGTATTTAGTAACCAACCATGGTTATTATGTGCTTGATCAAAATGGCAATCCCATTCAAACGGATGGAATGGAAATCACAGTTCTCCCAGATGGCGTAATAGACGTGAATGGGCAAAATATTCCACTTGGCTTAAACTATGTTGCGGATACAAATGAGCTCGTGAAAGAAGGAAATGATTTATTCCAGGGGGAAGCTGTACCAATACCTGCGAATGTTACATACCAAATTCGTCAAGGCGCCTTAGAACGTTCCAATGTTGATTCATTACAAATGATGACACAGATGATGGAATCGTATCGTTTGTTTGAAACGAATCAACGGGTGTTAAAAGCATATGATGAGAGTATGGGGAAGGCAGTAAATGAGATTGGTCGAATCGGTTAAGCTAGCTGCTAATTCAAACCATCTAGGCTTTTAAAAAGAACAGAAACGACGGGAGGATACAGCATGTCACGTGCGATGATTCAAGCAGCTGTAACGATGAATCAGCTACAAAGCAAATTAGATTTAATCGGAAATAACATGGCAAATAGTCAAACGACTGGCTATAAAAATCGGCAAGCAGATTTTTCTTCCTTATTGTTTCAGCAAATTGATAACCTTAAAAATCCACCATTTGAGGCTGGAAGACTTACTCCTGATGGTGTTCGTGTCGGTGCTGGTGCAAGGCTAGGTTCAATCAATATTGATTTATCGCCTGGAGCAATTCAAGAGACTGGTCGAGAACTAGATGTAGCTTTATTAGAGAAAAACCACTTGTTTCAAATACAAGTAACGGAGAATGGGGTTCAGGAAACGCGGTATACTCGCGATGGTTCGTTTTATCTTAGTCCAGATGCGACGAATCAAACCGTAATGCTTGTTACGAAGGATGGAAACCCTGTGTTAGGGCAGAATGGTCCCATCGTAATTCCTACTGGATTTGATGAAATTTCAATTGAATCAAATGGAGCAGTATTGGTTAGAAGAGGCAATCAAATGGAAGCGGTAGGAAATCTTTCTATGGTACAAGCAATTCGCCCACGGGTGCTTGAAGCTACTGGTGATAACAACTTTAGACTCCCTGACTTGGACGCATTAAATTATACATTAGGAGAGATCCTACAAGAAGTCGGTCCTAATACTGCTTCTGTTAAAAGTGGTGTATTAGAGAGTTCAAATGTTAATATGGCTGAACAGATGACAGACCTGATTTCAACTCAACGCTCCTATCAGTTTAATGCAAGAACCATTTCCATGTCTGATCAGATGCTTGGTCTAATTAACCAGCTTCGTTAACGATGCTTTCATTGAATAGACGTGACAAGCGTCCTATTGACGAATTGCAAGTTGTTGCTTTATATTGTTTTTAATACCATAAAGTGATGAACTTGTGAATGAAGCAGAGAATAAGGAGAAACAATCCATGGGAACAAAGCAATTGGAGAAAACAGGCACTGCTGAACAATCGCTGAAGCAGACGAAAGAGACGGAAGCGGTTCAAACTGCCAACAAGGAAAAAGAAGATGTCAAAACGTGTAAGCAGCAAAAAAAGCTGCAGAAACAGGAAAAACAAAAAACTGAAAAGCTAAGAAGACGAATTTTTCCAATATGGCTACGTATAATCGTTGTTCTTCTCCTTGCTGTAGGAGCGCTTGTTGCAGGTTTAATGATTGGTTACGGTGTTATCGGTGAAGGTGTCCCGCAAGATGTTTTAGAAAAGGAAACATGGCAGCATATCATTGACATCGTTAAGAAAGAAAAATAATAAAGAAAGACTGCTCAGAAAAGCCCTTTCAGCTGTGAAATGCTTTTTACTGGACAGTCTTTTGTTTCTATTGGAAATACGGTTAGATTTTCATACATAAATTATTTGAAAAGGAGCAAATACATATGATGGATATAGAACAAATTAAAGAAACGATTCCGCATCGTTACCCGTTTTTGTTAGTTGACAAAGTAGTAGAGATGGAAGAAGGTAAGCGGGTTGTTGGTATTAAAAACGTATCAATTAATGAGCCATTTTTTCAAGGGCATTTTCCAGAATATCCGGTCATGCCAGGTGTGTTAATTGTAGAAGCACTTGCACAGGTGGGAGCAATTGCCGTTCTTGGAAAAGAAGAGAATAAGGGGAAGCTCGGTTTTTTAGCAGGTGTTGATAAATGTCGCTTTAAAAAGCAAGTGAAACCAGGCGATCAATTAAAATTAGAGGTTGAGATTGTTCGTATAAAAGGTCCGATAGGGAAAGGCAAGGGCGTTGCTACCGTAGATGGAGAGCTTGCTTGTGAGGCAGAAATCATATTTGCGATAAAATAACGTAAGATGTATAAGTGCATCATACTTTCATATTTACTGGTATCCCGAAAAATCCTTCATATGGTAAGAATTATTGTATGGTCTCAAAAAAAAGGGGCAAGATAACCTTGAAACCAATACATGAAGGAGGGTAATCCATGAAGAAGAAATGGGTAATGAGATTTGGGGCGACGTTGTTGGCAATGTCATTACTGACAGCATGTAACACGAACAATGACAATAATCCAGTAGATGACAATGGGCCTGTTGATCAAAACGACAACAACGATGTGAATGATAACAACAATGATATGAACGACAATAACAACGATATGAAAGGAACAGACCAAAATAACAAATAATTACGTAAGGCAGGATGAAAGAGATTATATCCTTCATTCTGCTTTTTTGTTTGAAAATATATGCTAAATTCTTGTGGTATAGGAGCAATCCCGTTTATAATAGTTACTATTAAAATAGAAATGACTGACCGGTCAGTCGTGAAAGAATAATTCGAATTGTGAAAGAAGGTGATCGCTTGAACGATAAGAAAATGAAACTGATTGAATCTGGACTTTCCCTCTTTGCCGCGAAAGGATATCATGCTACATCCATTCAAGAAATTGCGGACATGGCAGGAGTTTCAAAAGGATCCTTCTATGTATATTTTGATTCAAAAGAAGACTTTGTCACAATAATTTTCACCTACTTTAATGAACAGATTACCCAAAGGTTACAAGCTGTGCAACAAAAGAATTTAACACCAAGTCAATGCTTGGCAGAGCAAATTACAGTTCTAATCAATTATATTTATTCCTATAAAAGCTTTATTCAGATGTATCTCCGGGAAAACATATCGATTGGTACAAAAATGGATACGTTAATTGAATCGATCAAAAAGCAGAACTATGAGTGGTTGTGTACGAATATTCATGCGATTTATGGGGATAAGGTGATGCCATTTTTAAATGATTGTGTTATTCAGTTAGAAGGAATAATGAACGGGTATTTAAAATGGATTGTGTTTGAAGGGGTGCAAATTAATCGAGAACGTTTGGGGCATTTTATCGTTTCAAGATTAAATGACTTAGTCTATGGCATGCTAACAACAGAAGAACAGCCACTTGTAACGATTAGGGAACAGAAGTCACAACAAGATTTAGGAAAGCAAATGCGCCAATTAACAGATAAAATTCAGAAGCTATCCATTTCAAACGAAAAAAAGGAAGAACTACACGCGGTTGTGCAAGCATTACAGGCGGAACTATCTAAAACAAAACCACAAAAAATAATGCTCCAAGGGCTGCTCGTTCATTTTCGGAATTATCCCGAGCTTGAAATGGAAAGTAAACAGCTAGCATCTTGTTGTCACGTGGAATTACTATAGAAAAAGGAGTAAACGAGATGAAAAAAATATATGTTGGTTTAGTAGCTATCCTTTTAATAGGATTACTGTCGGCTTGTACAGAAGAAGACGCTACAAACGAGAAAAAAGAAGATCGAATTGTTCCAGTAGAAACAATGAAGGTGACCGAAGGAGACTTTGTAATTGAGAAGTCTATCTATGGAAGAACAGCCCCTTCTCGTTCTACCCCAATTATTCTTTCTAGCCCAGGAGAAGTAGATGAGTGGAAAGTAAAGGAGGGAGAAAAGGTTACTGAAGATGATAAATTAGCAGTTATTCAAACACCTAGAGGAAATCAAACAATTTATGCACCTACCGATGGAACGATTGTTAATTTTGCAGCCGATGAAGGCATGCAAGTTTCTGGAGAAGAACCGATTGCGATGATTGTAGATTTAAATCCGTTAAAGGTTTCTTTTTCAGTGACCGAATCAATGCAAAAAACGTTGCAGCAAGAAGAACAGTATCCGATTAAATTAGGGAAGGATACATATGATACAAAAGTTACTAGTATAGGAACAATCCCTAATGATGCAGGTTTATTTACAGTTGAAGCAACAGTAGACAATAAAAAAGAGACGATATTACCAGGGACAGTAGTGGAAATGCGTGTTCCTATAAAACGCGTGCAAGATACACTAATCGTTCCTACTAGAGCTGTAATGGAAGAAAGCGGATCTTCTTTCATATTTAAAATTGTTAACGGGAAAGCAAAAAAAGTAACAATTGAAATAGAAGACGTACAATCTTATCAAACAGCTATTAAGGGAGAAGTAAAGGCAGGAGAGGATATTGTTGTAAATGGTCAGCTTACCCTTTCCGACAATAGCAAGGTAGACGTAGTAAAAGAAAGTGGGGAATAAATCGTGAAGTTAGTTCATACATCTATAAAACGGCCCGTTGGCGTCATTATGATCGTGTTAGCGATCATTGCGCTCGGTATTGTTTCGGTTAGAAATCTTGTTATTGATTTATTCCCGAAGATAGACCTTCCAGTTGCTGTTATCGCTACTTCTTATGCAGATGCAGCACCACAGGAAGTAGAGAATCTGATTAGCCGACCGATTGAATCATCGATAAGCTCCGTAGAAGGAATAAATACCGTCCAGTCTCAATCACAATCAGGATCTTCTTTAGTCGTGATGATGTTTAATAATGGCGTAGATTTAGATCAGGCACTGCTTGATGTAAGAGAAAAAGTGGATCAAGCAAAAGGATTTTTACCAGAACAAGCAGGCGAACCACGAATCATGCGGTTTAGTCCAGATCAATTGCCGGTAATTTGGGTTAGTGTGACCGGAAAGGAAGCAGAAGCATTAACGGAAATTGCAGAGGATCAAATTGTTCCCTTTTTTGAACGACAAGAAGGTGTAGCATCTGTAACGGTTGAAGGAGCAAAAGAAAGAGAAATCCAAGTTATTCTCGATCAGCGAAAGCTTCAGCAATACGGAATAAATGGGCAATCAATTACACAGGCACTACGCACCCAAAATCAGTCAGCTTCAATTGGAACAGTTGAAAAAGGAGCACAGGACCTTCAGATTCGTCTCACAGGAGAATACGAATCAATCGAGCAAATTGAAAACACGCTACTGCAAACAGAATCTGGTGCTACCATTCATCTTACCGATGTGGCAGAAGTAAAAGATACGTTTAAAAAGTCGAACGCCGAAACATTGGTAAATGGAGAGCCGTCTATTGTATTATCCATCATGAAAAAAACAGATGCGAATACTGTAAATGTAGCTTCTAATATTCAAGAAAGTATGGATGAAATTCAGCAAGAACTTCCTAAGGGAGCAAAGCTGGATGTAGTAATTGATACGTCTGAATTTATTAAGCTATCAATAGATTCTGTTGTACAAAATATTTTAATTGGTGGAGCAATATCCATTTTTATTCTTTTACTCTTTTTAAAAAGCATTCGAGCGACGATTGTTATTGGATTATCCATTCCAATTGCGATTATTTCGACCTTTGCGCTGATGTATTTCACAGGTCAAACATTAAATGCACTCACATTAGGAGGGCTCGCATTAGGGCTTGGTATGATGGTAGATAGCTCTATTGTTATTTTGGAAAATATTTATTCCTACCGTCAACGTGGATACAGCTTGTTTGAAAGTGCTCTAAAGGGAGCTTCTGAACTAGCACCAGCAGTTATTGCGTCTACTACAACAACGTTAGTCGTATTTTTACCAATTGTATATGTGGAAGGGATCGCATCCGATTTATTTACACCGCTTGCGCTTGCAGTATCATTTTCACTTATTGCTTCTTTAGTTGTTGCAGTAACATTAGTACCAATGCTATCTTCCAAGTTACTTTCAAAGGCAATGGAGAATCATGGACGGAGATATTGGTTTAATCGTCTGTTGGAGCGTGTAAAGAATGGCTATGCAAAGGTGCTAAAGCGAGTATTGAAATATCGTAAAACAACGATTTTTAGCACGCTTCTTGCGATTGTAGCCAGTTTAGCTTTAATTCCTTGGATCGGGGCAGAATTTATTCCATCCGCTGATCAAGGCCAAATGGAAATTCGTGTGGAAACTGCTTCAGGCAGTTCGTTAAAGCATACACAAGAAGTAGTTGATGAAATCAATGAAAAACTGCAAACCTATGAAGATATCATTGAAACAAATTATGTGAGCGTCGGGGGCGGCGGATTTGGGATGTCCGGTTCAAGCAGTAATCAAGCAACCTATACTATGCAGCTAGTTTCTGCAAGTGAACGAAGTAAGACAACATCCGAATTAGCGCAGGAAATAGATAACACACTACAAGGAATTCCCGGTGCTGAAATTACGGTAAGTGCCTTAGAAGGTGGCATGGGCATGGGGGATCCTATTCAAGTGCAATTGAATGGACCAGAGCATCAGGTGCTTCAGGAGCTTGCTACGGAGGTTGTACAAGAAATTTCTAATGTGCCTGGGGTATATAATCCAGAGTCAGCAGCATCTGAAGGAGTACCACAGCTTGATATTACGATTGATAAAGAAAAAGCGGCGATGTTTGGATTGACACAAGAACAAATTTTAGGTCAAGTTCAGTTCCAATTCTCTGGTCAAGTCGCTACGCAATATCGTGAAGCGGGTCATGAAATGGATGTAACACTATTTTATCCGGAAGCGGAGCGAGATGAATTAAGCGATTTACAGGATCTGAAGCTTTCATCACCAACAGGTGCTGTTATTCCATTAGAAGAGGTAGTAACCTTTCAGCAAGTTCAAGGACCAGCAACCCTACTACGTCAAAATCAACAACCACAAATGAATGTTACATCGGAAATTGTAAATCGCGATTTAAATAGTATTGTAAAGGATGTAAAAAAGACGCTAGATGAGATGAATTTTCTAGAAGGATATAGTTATTCGATTGGTGGGCAAGCCGAAGACATGGCAGAAGCCTTTACTGATTTAGCGTTGGCGCTCATCTTTTCAATCTTTCTCGTGTATGCGGTAATGGCCATTCAATTTGAGAATTTCCTATTTCCGTTTATCATCATGTTCTCGATGCCGGCAACAGTGGTTGGTGTAATGGTAGGATTATTTATTACAGATCTACCTCTAAGCATACCGGCCTTTATTGGTATCATCATGCTTGCGGGAATTGTTGTTAATAACTCTATTGTGCTAGTTGATTATATTAATATTTTGCGTCGCAGAGGGATTGATCGCTACGAAGCAATTATGGAAGCGGGACGATCAAGATTACGACCAATTTTAATGACAACCTTAACGACGATTTTAGCAATGGTTCCGTTAGCACTTGCTTTAGGTGAAGGCGCAGAAACACAGCAGCCGATGGCAGTAACTATTATTTTTGGGCTTGGTGTTTCAAGTATCTTTACATTACTGTTAATTCCGGTTGTATACACTTATTTTGATGATTTAACTGCAAAGATTACGAAACGTAGAAAGAAAAAGGAAGCATAATGGAGAAAAGCTCTTCGCGAATATTGCGAAGAGCTTTATTCATAATCTATTCGATTGAAAAAGGTTAGTCACCTAGCTTAATCGATGAACTAAATGCTAGCTGTTTCTAGTAGGTTTCCAGGTCTTACGAATGATTTGATTGGCAACCTCAGAAAACATAAGCCCGAAAGCAATTCCACCTGAAAGAAGCATTACCTTTGTTGAATATTGAACGGCCATGTAATAATCATTTTCTACAAAATAACGCATCGCATTATAAGCCATTCCCCCTGGAACAAGTGGAATAATACCAGATACATTAAAAATGATTATCGGGGTTTTAAATACCTTCGCACTAATTTGACTTAATACAGCTACGAGCATTGCAGCTAATATAGTAGCTGGAACTGCATCCATGGTCTTGGATACAAGGATAAAGTATAATACCCAGCCGACCATACCAATCAATCCACATTGAATTAAAGATTTTTTGGGGGCATTAAATATTATCCCGAAGCCCGCTGAGGCAATAAAGCTAGTAACTAGCTGTGCAAAAATGGTCAAAACAATTCCTCCGATCTATCTGCTATATAAACATTACAACTGCTGCAACACCAGCCCCAATAGCAAATGCTGTTAGCGTTGCTTCGACCCCTTTGGAAACACCAGCCACGAGATGACCAGCCATGAGATCTCGAATCGCGTTCGTAATGTGTAGACCCGGAACAAGCGGCATTACTGCTCCAATGATAATCTTGTCTAAATCAACGCCAATCCCCAGACTGATAAAAAGAACTGCAAGCATTGCAATGAATAGTGAGGCGGTAAACTCAGCAATAAAACGAATTTCTAAGAATCCATCCACAAAGAGCATCGCCGTGAATCCTAATCCACCAGCAATCATTGCTGGAAGAAAGTCTGTCCATGACCCTCCGAACATAATGGTAAAGCAGCCACTTGAAATAGCCGCCGCGATGATTTGCAGCCAGTTAGAAAACTGAAAAGGCCTCGTTTCTAACTCCTTTAAAGCTAGATACGCTTCTTTTATTTCTAAATTGCCTGCAGCAATACTTCTTGAAATTTTATTTACTTCAGCTATTTTATGCAAATCTGTTGTACGTTTAGAAATCCGCATGAAATTAGCTGGATCAGCTTGTTCCTTTGAAAAGTTTATCCCAGTGGGGGTTGCATAGCTCTGAGCGTCATCTAATCCATATGCGGCAGCGATACGATTCATTGTATCTTCTACTCGATACGTTTCAGCGCCAGAAGCGAGCATTATTTTACCTGCAAGCATACATACTTTTGTAATGGAATCTGTTGTTGTCATATGGTCACCTTACTTTCATTTACCCAATTCCTATACACATTATAGACGCTCACACGCATTTAGAAAAGAAAGGATTTGTTTTCAGTTTATTCAGTTTCAAAGCACTGTATCTAGCTTGTGATTGTTCGAACCTTCAATACAGTTTTCGTATAAAAAAGCAAACGGATTTTCCCGTTTGCCCCTCATTGGCTATATACATTATGGAACAATCGTGACAGGACATGGTGCTTCATGAAGCACACCATAGCTTACACTACCAAGAACCGTTCCACGAATCGGACCTAATCCCCGTGAGCCCATTACGATTGAATGCGCTTTAAACTCTTTAGCCACCGAACATATTTCTACTTTCGGGATACCAATACGAATTACTTTTTCTATCGAGACATTACGATCCGTTGTAAGTACATCAGTTTTATCTAAAATTTCCTTACCGATGCCTAGTGAATACTCTTTTATTTCTTCCTTACTAAAAAAGCGCTGCACGTTAACGGTTTGAATATTAGGCTGTACGTTTAATACGATCACTTTTGCATCCATTTTTTCTGCAAACTCGATCGCGTATTTAAGTGCATGGTAAGAATACTCTGAGTCATCTATTGGAACAATAATAGGCAAATTCATTTTATGCGGCTGTGCCATTCAAGACTGGCACACCTTTCTCTCCTTTCATATTTAAGTTCTTTATAAAACAATTCGGTAACAGGCAATCAAACTCCTGCTTATTTTTAAGAAGTTCACGGAAATGTTAGGAATAGAAAAGTGTTCTAGCTTTTGGAGAAGAGAAATGAAAATGATAAACTAAAATTACACAAGTATCTTATAAAGAAATGGAGAAATAACATTGAACAGTTTACTCGTTTCCACTATAATCATACTCATTTTAATTGTTGCCAATGGCCTTTTTGCGATGACAGAAATAGCCATCGTTACATCAAGAAAGGCACGATTGGAGCAACGAAAAAAAGAAGGCGATAAGCGAGCGAGCTTTGCGCTTACGCTGGCAGAAAATCCGACTGATTTACTATCAACGATTCAAATTGGGATTACCTTAATCGGTATTATTACGGGGGCTTTTGGGGGCGCTGCGATTGCCAACCAAATTTCTGTATATGTAGCTAAAATAGACTTCTTAGCTCCAATTAGTTCCGAGCTAAGCTTATTTGGAGTAGTGGCAATCACAACGTATTTATCCTTAGTAATTGGGGAGCTCGCACCAAAGCAAATCGGTCTAAGTAATCCAGAAAAAGTAGCATTACTTGTCGCAAAACCAATGTTTTACTTTGCAAAGCTTGGAAGACCATTAATCTGGATATTAAGTCGATCCACGTCACTTGTATTGAAAATATTAGGTATCAAAAAATCAGACGAGCCTGATGTAACCGAAGAAGAAATTCAATTATTGATTGAGCAAGGTGTATATAGTGGTGTAGTAGATAAGATGGAACATGAAATGGTTGATCAAATTTTTTATATGGGTGATCAACGACTAGGTGATATATTAACACCACGAACACAGCTTATATGGATTGATGTGGAGAGCTCCTATGAAGAAAATATGGAATTAATCAGTACGAGCTATCATTCCATTTTTCCAGTTGGAAAGGGAAGTTTGGATCATTTTTTAGGGGTGATTTATACAAAGAAGGTTTTTTCGCGTTTACTTTCTGAAGAAACATTTTCTATTGAGGATTGTATTGATGAGACTCTTGTACTGCCAGAGCATATGAAGGTGCTACAAGCCTTAGAAACGTTAAAGGAAACGGGTCATCATGAGGCGGTAGTCATTGATGAGTATGGGGGAATTGAAGGGTTTGTTACATTACATGATTTTATTGAGACGATTGTTGGTGATATGCCATTACGGGATGAGCTAACGGAAGTACAAATAACCGAGCGAGATGAGACGACCTGGTTAGCAGATGGACTAGTATCTGTTGACACGTTTGTTCGCTTCTTTGAATTAGAGGACTTTCCGGCAATTGAAGATAGTAATGATTATCATACACTTGGAGGCTTTTTCACGATGTACTTAGGAAATATTCCAAAAGTAGGGGATACAATTATCGTAGAGAATCTAAAGCTTGAGATTATTGATATGGATCATGTGCGCGTGGATAAAGTAATGATTACGAAGCAACCAAAAGAAACGGATAAAACATCATAAGAAAAAATACAGCTTTGACATGGAAAACAGCACAATATTACCGGAGTTTGCAAATCGGGTCATTTTTACCATAGAAGGCACATGCATGACCTCTTCAACATGCTTTCGCTATGCCATTGGTTGCAAACTCCTGCTTTTCATGTTGAAAAAGAACACTTTCTACAGAGTGATAAAGTGATCCTTTTATTTATTCTTCTTTACTTTTTTGTGGAGTATACTTATGATAAAAGTGAGTAATCACTCACTCGTTATCATAAAAGGAGGATAAGGATGTCAGCATTTATTGAAATGAAAAACATTCAGCAGGCGTTTCACAAGGAGAAAACCTTAAATGATGTCACCTTGAAGGTATCGAAAGGACAGCTATTTGGCTTGCTGGGACCATCGGGATCTGGAAAAACGACCTTAGTGAAAATTATGCTCGGTTTATTGCTGCCAACATCTGGAACAGTAAAAATTGGGAATGAGAAAATTCCTTCCTTAAAGTCGATGAATAGTATTGGGTACATGGCGCAAAGTGACGCACTTTATAATGAATTAACAGGAAGAGAAAATATGGATTTTTTTGCAGCACTATACGGAATAGGAAAGAAAGACAGAGGCCAGCGGATAGAAGAAACAGCAGCAATTGTTAATTTATCCCCTCATTTAGATAAAGTGTTGGAAAATTATTCAGGAGGAATGCGGAGAAGGATGTCATTAGCAATTGCATTGTTGCATAGACCGGAGCTATTAATTTTAGATGAACCAACCGTAGGGATTGATCCGGTTTTGCGTGCTTCGATTTGGAAGGATTTAAAGAAGCTACAAGCACAAGGTACTACAATCATCATCACGACCCATGTGATGGATGAAGCGGAAAAATGTGATCAGCTTGCATTACTCCGCGGAGGAAAAATAATAGCGAATGGCAGTGCAGCAACGTTGAAAGCAGCGAGCAATACAACTTCTTTAGAAGCGGCCTTTCTTTACTACGGAAGCGTGAAGGAGGCGGCAATATGCGATTGAGTGCATTAATTAAACGGATTGTGCGCCAGATTATTCGTGATAAACGGAGTATCGCCCTTATGTTTATCGCACCTGTTTTCGTTATTACCCTTCTTTGGCTTGTACTTGATTTAGAGGATTATGAACCAACAATTGCGATATATGATATTCCAAATCAGCTGGATACAGCATTAAACCATCAAACTGCAACAATCATTACAATGTCTGAAAAAGAAGCGTTGGATGCATTAGAAGAGCAAGCAGTAGATGCATTTGCGACTGTCCAAGGTGGCACACTCTATTTAAAAATGGAGGGAAGTGATCCAACAGCAAATGGTGCTGTTCAGCATGTATTTAATCAAGCGATGAAGGAGCATAATCCATCACAAGCACAAATGGAGGTGGAATTTCTGTATGGATCAAAAAATTTAAATTTGTTTGATCATGTTGGTGCAGTGTTGATCGGCTTCTTTGTGTTCTTCTTTACCTTTATTATAGGTGGTGTTTCATTTTTAAGAGAACGTACACAGGGAACGCTGGAAAGACTGCTGGCAACGCCGCTGAAACGTTGGGAAATTGTAGCAGGCTATTTAATAGGATTTGGTATATTTATATTAATACAATCTGTCATTGTCGCTGCGTATGCAATTTATGTGCTGGATATTTATATGGTTGGCTCTTTTTTAGAAGTGCTTTTTATAACCATTTTACTTGCGATTGCTGCTTTAAGTATGGGTACACTTCTTTCAGCCTATGCGAAAAATGAGTTTCAAATGATCCAATTTATTCCTATAGTTATTGTTCCACAAGTATTTTTTGCTGGCGTATTTCCAATCAGTGGCATTCCATGGCTAGAGGTAATAGGAAAGTTGATGCCGCTTTATTATGGGGCAGATGCTCTCACTGCCATTATGATTCGTGGGGAGCATTTAACAAATGTTGTGCTAGATATTACAGTCCTAATCGGTTTCTCGCTCCTTTGCATTAGTTTAAATATTGTTGCACTCAAGCGGTATCGTAGTTTATAAAGCCCGGGCTTGTAAATAGTTTAGTAGTTGTAAAATGATGGGAGAGATGAGGTAACTTCTTTTTTACACCAAGCTCTTTTAAAGCAGTCGATGAAGGAAGAAAGGAGAAATTCGAGTGGATGAAACATTAAATGATAAGCTAAAAGCAAGTCAGCAAGAAGGGAATCATATGACAAAGAAACAATCACAAATCGTAGAAGCGGCAATTGAATTAATTGCTGAAAAAGGATATTACAATACGTCAACTAGTGAGATTGCGAGGCGTGCGGGAGTAGCAGAAGGAACGATATTTCGTCATTATGAGACGAAGAAGGATTTGCTGGTTGCAATAGTTACACCAGCAATTGCAAATTTTTCTGCACCTTTCTTCGCAGAGAAATTTGTTAAAGAAGTTTTTGATGAATCTTATCAAAGCTTTGAAGATATGTTGTATGCGTTTATTCGAAATCGTTTTGAATTTGCCCAATCCAATGTTCCAATCCTGAAAATATTATTACAGGAGCTTGCTTTTCATCCGGAAATTCAGACAACATATAAGCAAGTTTTTGGAACAACTGTATATCCTGCAATGGATCATGCATTTACGTATTATAAGGAAAAAGGAGAAATAGGTGATTTACCAACAGATGTGCTTATACGGATGATCGTTCCCACCATTATTGGGTTTATGATTGATCGTTTTATGTTAAATCCACAAAAGGATTGGGACGATGAGTTGGAATTGCGCCGCACAGTAGAATATATTTTGCAAGGAATCAGAAAAAATGAATGTCAATAAACAATCCCGCCACGTTTTAGGCGGGATTTTCAACCCAATCAGGATACTCAATAGAACAGAGAATTTCTAATTCCTTTTCTCGCAATTTGCGATACGAGCTAAGCTGTTCTAAATCGGTATCGACATATGCAGGATGTGTCATCACTTCTACCGTATTTACCGGAAGCTTCTTTAATTCAGTAAATATATCTGTGGAGATACTTTCACCATAAAATTCTAGAAAGAGTGCTTCTGTTAATAATAGATCAGGGCGCTCTTTTAACGAATCTACATACCTTACGGGGACGTTATAGTCTTCTGCTAATCGAATAACCACTTCTTTTAAAGGCTCCCAGCCATGTATGTGGTGATGGCTATCGATATGATGTAGTGGTAAGCCAGTTTTTATAAATGCCTCTATTTGCGTACGCCATTCGATTTCTACCTGCTGAATATTCGGTGGTTCCATCGAAGAGAACGTATTTTTAAATCGAAAAAAACCATCCGTATCCACCAGATCAGGGACATTGTCAGAAAGTGGGCGTCCAGACGACAGCACGAGATGAATGCCAACCTGAAGCGCTGGATTTTGCTTTGCTTGTTCTACTGCATAGTCAACGGCTCTTCCATTCATCATCATGGTTGTTGCTGTAACAACTCCATCTACATGGGCTTTAATAATTCCATCTGTAACTCCTCTTGTTAATCCATAATCATCTGCATTAAAGATTACTTTCATATGAATTACCTCCAAATTTGATGGTATGATTGTTGTTTTTTTAAGACTCGATGGGATAATTCCGTTCAATGGTAAAGTTTGTTTTATCCCCTCTAAAATACGATTTGGAAAACTCAATCCGTTTACCCGCTTCATTTTCAGCGATAGTTTCAATATAGAAGCATGGAAGGCCTTCCTCACACTCTAAGTGGGTGCTAATTTGTTCGTCGGCAAGAGTAATTTCAATATTTTCCGTAGTTTTTGCAATTGGCACACCAAATGGATCTTTCAGTGCGGCGTATAAGGAAGTTTCTGCTTGCTTCTTTGTAATTCCTGGTGCAACTGACCAAGGAATATAAGCGATTTCATATTGTGTCGGCTCGCCATTTGCTTTTCGAATGCGTTCAATCCGTTGAATTGGATCATTTGTTGAAACGTCTAAGTGCTTTTCTATTAGCTCATTTGCAGGTACAACAGATATCTGGATAAGGGAAACCTCTGCTTTCTTTCCTTGATTTGCAACTTGATCACTATAACGATTCATTGTATGGGAAAGTGTTTGCTTCACCTTTTGCTCAGCCACGTATGTCCCCTTGCCTTGCTTTCGAACTAAATACCCCTCCATCGTTAGCTGATTTAAAGCTTGTCTTACAGTTGTTCTACTGACATCAAAATCCTTACATAATTCAAGTTCAGTCGGTATTTGCTCCCCTTTTTTATACGTGTTTGATTTAATTCTATTAAGTAGTTCCTCTTTAATATAAGCATGTAGAGATTGATGTTTATCCATTGGTTACTCCTTTATACATATGCTACTTAGAGTGTACAGGATATAACAAATTAAGACAATATAAAACATTTGTAGTAACAATTAAAAAATATTTTTTGTAATTGTATGGACAATATAAATATTGTATGATACATTTAAGGTGAAAAAAGATTAATCTTCTTTCATGCGCAGAAGAAATTTAATGAATGTGGGTTACGTAATGTATCCCTTGTAATCGTATGGTTTTTTTGAAAAGCGCTTTCATTTGTTTAGAAAACGATTTGATTATTAATTCACACCTAAGGAGAGAACTGTTATGTCATTAAAAGTAGTTGTCATTGGTGGCGGGTCAAGCTACACACCAGAAATTATTGAAGGATTAATTAAACGACATGACCGTTTCCCAGTTACTGAAATTGTCCTAGTAGACATTGAGGCTGGCGAAGAAAAATTAGACATTATCGGAAATCTTGCGTTGCGAATGATTGAAAAAGCAAATAAGCCAATTCAATTATCATGGACACTTGATCGCAGAAAAGCATTACAGCAAGCTGACTTTGTTACGACTCAAATTCGTGTAGGTGGGTTAGAAGCCCGTGCAAAGGATGAACGTATTCCACTAAGTCATGGCTTTATTGGTCAGGAGACGAATGGAGCCGGTGGTATTTTGAAAGCTTTCCGTACTATACCAGTCCTGTTAGAGATTGCCGCAGACATTCATGAAATCTGTCCAAATGCGTGGATGATTAATTTCACGAATCCAGCTGGGATGGTAACGGAAGCAATTATGAAGCATTCAAAGCATCAAAAAGTTATCGGAGTTTGTAACATACCATATAATATGCGACATTCAGCTGCAGAAATATTGCAAGCAAAACCACATGAGGTAACGATTGATTTTGTTGGGCTTAATCACTTTGTTTTTGGTAAAAGTGTAACCGTAAATGGAGAAGAACGCACAAAAGAAGTGCTAGAAACATTGGCAAGTGCGGATCTCGATTACTCACCAGCGAATATTGTTAGCTTAGGATGGTCAAAGGATTTTATCGAATCCACTCGACTGTTACCAAATCCGTATCATCAATATTATTTTCAGACGAAGGATGTACTTGAAAAAGATGTAAAGGCATTTGAAGAGCATGGAACACGAGCTGAAGTTGTGCAACAACTAGAGGAATCCTTATTTCAAATATATAAAAATCCTGAATTAAAGGAGAAACCAAAAGAGCTAGAAAAGAGAGGGGGAGCATTTTATAGTGATGTAGCCTGTAGTTTAATAGATTCGATATATAATAATAGGGAAGACATTCAAACCGTCAATACAAGAAACAATGGTGCGATTCCTGAGCTACCACATGATGCGATCATTGAAGTGAATGCGGTAATCACTAAGAGTGGACCGAAGCCAATTGGAATAGGCCCATTACCACTTAGTGTAAAAGGCTTAATTTTACAAATGAAAGCGTTTGAGGAACTCGTCATTCAAGCGGCGGTTACAGGAAATTATCATGATGCATATCTTGCGTTTGTGATGAATCCATTAATTGCAGATGAAAAGAGAAGTAAAGTGTTATTAGACGAAATGCTTGAAGCTAATAAAACGTTTTTACCACAATTTTTTAGGGGGGCATAAAAATGCAAAAATTTATTGAAATTGCTGGTCGTATTGGTTCACAACGTCATTTAGTAGCCATTCGTGATGGATTTGTGGCAATAATGCCATTAATTATTGTCGGTTCATTAGCTGTTCTCTTTAATAACTTCCCGCCACTCGGAAGCTTTAATTTTGTTGACATAATGAATAATTTATTTGGGGATGGAAATTGGCAGCAGGTCGGTGGCTCCATTTGGAACGGAACCTTTGCTGTTTTAGGATTACTTATTGCTTTTTCGATAGCGTATAATTTAGCGAAATCCTATGAAATTGACGGATTATCTGCCGGCTTAATCTCGGTTGCAGGCTATATTATGCTTGTTCCTGTAACAGCGGATTGGGGCTTGAATTTTGCTTGGCTTGGTTCACAAGGGCTATTTGTCGGAATCTTTGTTGCGATTGTTTTAACAGAGTTGTTCCGAGTATTGGTTAATACGAAGCGTTTAACGATTAGAATGCCAGAAGGAGTACCAGAAGGAGTTGCAAAATCATTTGCAGCACTTTTCCCAGCTGTAATTATTCTTATGATTGTTGGATTATTCCAAGCGTTAATGACTGTTTTTGTCGAAATGAGTGTATTTGAACTTATCTTTAATGCCATACAAAAGCCATTACAAGGCTTAGGAAACACATTACCAGCAGCAATCATCATCGCCTTTTTAAATCATCTATTATGGTTCTTTGGTCTCCATGGAACGAACATTCTTGGTGGGGTTATCGAACCGATTTATTTACCTTTAATCGAGAAGAATGCCGATTTATGGGCTGGTGGATTATCCGCATTTGAGGTACCATATGTAGTAACAAAACCGTTTTTTGATGTGTTTGTTTACATGGGTGGGTCAGGAACGACTATTGCATTATTAATCGCAGTATTTATCGTTGTTCGAATGGAAAGAAACCATCCATATCGTGAGGTAGCAAAGCTATCTTCACCTGCAGGACTCTTTAATATTAATGAACCAGTAATATTTGGACTGCCAATTGTTTTAAATCCTGTATTCCTTGTACCATTTATCCTTGTGCCAGTAGTATTAACGGTTATTTCTTATGTCGCCTTATCCACAGGTATTGTTCCAAAAACAGTGGCAATATTACCATGGACAACACCACCTATTCTAAGTGGATATCTCGTAACTGGAGGAAGCTGGCGAGGAATAGCACTTCAATTATTCAACCTTTCGCTCGCGGTGCTCATGTACATTCCATTTGTCATGGCAGGGGTACGTGCATTAAGTCAACAAATTAGAGACAAAGCAAGCTAAATATGGAAGGCTTAAACAATTAATATTCATCTAGAATGGGGGAACAGCAATGTCTGAAGCAACAGAAGAAATTCAAATGATTTCATTCCAAATCATTTTGCATGCGGGGAATGCACGCTCTTATGCGATGGAGGCGATTGCTCTTGCAAAAGATTATCGTTTTAGAGAAGCGCGGGAGAAAATTGCGGATGCAGATGAAGCTTTTAATGAAGCACATCATATGCAAACAAAGCTTTTACAAGAAGAAGCAAGTGGTAATCCTACTGTTGTTACCGTAATCCTTGTTCATGCACAGGATCATTTGATGACTGCAATGACAGTAAAAGATTTAGCAAACGAGATGATTACAATGTATGAAAAAATAGAGCAAGTGGAGGGAAAACAATGAAGATCATCTTAGTATGCTCTGCCGGTATGTCAACATCCTTGCTCGTCAATAAAATGCGAGCAGAAGCGGAAAAAAGAAATCTAGAAGCAACCATTGAAGCAGTTCCAGAATCACAGTTAAAAAATAATTTAGATGGATTGGATGTTGTTTTAATCGGACCACAGGTGCGTTATTTAGAGAAAAAGATTCGAGAGCTAGCAGAGCCAAAAGGGATTAAAGCCGATGTTATTGATACGAAAGCCTATGGCCTGATGCAAGGTGATAAAGTATTAGATCAAGCAATTGAGCTATCTCAATAAATAGAGGGGATTAGGGGAAGTACTCTTATATTTATATGAAATAGAAAAGCGACTTGTGCTAAGGTGCAGGTCGCTTTTAATTTATGAATCGGCTATCCTTGTTAGTTGTATAGTATAAAGATATTTTTCTTTTTAGGGCATCATCATAAGTAAGGAAACAATTGCTATAATCGGAACCGCATTGACCATTGCAATACCAACCATGGCAAACGTATTCATAAACCCCTTTACATCCTCCTCTACATCAAACACACGCTGAAGAAAGATAAAGAAGGATGCAAATCCCATTAAAAACAATAGGATTAACCCAGGAATAAATAGTTCATCAATGCTTGAAACAGTCATCATATTAATCATACCAAAGATAATTAATATGATAGGAATAATTTCACATATGGCAACGCCAATAAAAAAGAAAGACTGTGTACGTTCCTTTTGTTGTGGATTTTCTTTGATCCGCTCAACACTAATTTTAAACACAAATAAAATTGGTAAAACAGCTAATAGTGCAGCAACTACAAAAAGATAAGGTCCCATAATTCCCTCCAAATCCCCCTATTTCGTTTTCTTATCACAAATTTCTCTGTCATTCTATCATAGGGGCGAGAACTACTCAATAGTATTTGAGATTAGGGTTTAGGAGTGGGCTTGATCGAGTGAAAATCAGAGGAGCTCTTCAGCGGTCTAAGAGGTGAGGTAGCTGTTGAAAATTCCACGAAGATACAGTTTAGTTAAAATGAAAAACATAAATGAAACTATTTAATTAGTCGATGACTTATTGTCATAATGACAGCATATATCACTACTACAATTAGTAGATAAAAAGGCAAAAGTAAAGGCTGAGTTAAATTTCCAATAGGTGCTATTAAAAAGAATGATAAAACATATCCCAGTAAAAATAGGAAAGAAAATATACAAAGATGCGAGATTATAAAATAGTTTAAAATTATTCTGTTCTTTCTGAAACGATATAACACAATCGTGGCAAGGATAAATAAGCCTAAAAAGGATATTTCAAAAAAGTTAATCCAAAAATTTAATTGTTGAATACTTTGAAGTTCACTCCCTGTTAGTCCATCCATATTTGCCCAGAATTGAGATTTAATTAAGCGATAATTATCCAATAAAACATACCCCACATAAAATATCAACATCAGTCCAAGATACACGAATGAAATTAACCGCATCTTACCTTTACCCATCACTTTATTGTGCATGGTTTGCATATAACCGCCCCATTTTAAAATTTAAGTTTAAAATACTCTGCAATCTATAACCTTTCCCTTAGTTTAGTATACCTATTCGCAATTTCAAGGTTGATGATTCTATCTGGCTTACTGTAGCCTATTTAATCGTGATCGAGATAGGGCCTTTCTCGATCGAATAGGGGTTGCTCTCGCTCGAATTGGGGAGGTTCTTGATCGTTTGCCCTGATTCTTGATCGTTTGGAGCACTTTCTTGATCGAGTTGGGCCGATTCCTGATCGTTTGCCCCGATTCTCGATCGTTTGGAGCGCTTTCTTGATCGAGTTGGTCCGATTCTTGATCGTTTGGAGCGCTTTCTTGATCGTTTGCCCCGATTCTTGATCGTTTGGAGCGCTTTCTTGATCGAGTTGGGCCGATTCCTGATCGTTTGCCCCGATTCTCGATCGTTTGGAGCACTTTCTTGATCGAATTGGGTTGTTCTCACTCGAATTGGAACTGTTCTCGCCCGAACTGGGGTTGCTCTCATCCGAATTGGGGTAGTTCCCGCTCGAACAGGGCCATTTCCACCCGACTCCCGCTCCATTCCAATCAAATCTCTCTCATATTCTAGCAGTTCCTACTTCCAGCAGCTATTAAAAATTATGCACGTATAGAACTTTATACCTGGTAGTTTATGAAGCTTCTTCACGATATCTGTCGAATCCAATAGAAACCACTAAAATGAGATAGGTCAATGGACTCTTGTTATTATACTAAAAATTATCTATCATCAGTTATATCTGAATATTAAGTCATGGATAGATGAGGTGGTGACATAGTAAAGGAGTTGGATTAGGTTTACGAAAGCACGCATTTTATAAGGGGGAATTTGATGTTTAAGCGGGTTGGTGCATTTCTATTAATCTTTCTTTTAGCATTTAGCAATGTTTCGTTTGCAATGGGAGAAGTAATGCCAAAAACAATCGAAAAGAATAAACAGGAAAAACTGTTTGATCAGCAGTTGAAAGAAACGGTAGATCCTGAAAAAGAGGTTCGTGTTGTCATTGAAGTTGACGGTGAAGCTCCAATTCAGATAGCTTCAAAAAAAGGAAAGATGTTTAAGGATTTATCGCAAGCAGAAAAGAAGCAGCTTCAAAAGGAAGCTAACTCAAAGCAAAAAGCGGTAAAGGAAGCGATCAAAAAGCAAAACATTCATCCTAAATATTTACAAGCGTTTAATGCAGTTGTAAATGGGTTTAGTGCTACTGTAAAACAGAAGGAAATTGATGAAATCAAACAAATTGCAAATGTTAAATCGGTTGAGATTGTGAATGAGTATGAACGTCCAATCGCAAAGCCTGACATGAAGTATAGTAAGGAGCTTGTAGAAGCACAACAAGCATGGCGTGATTATGGATTTAAAGGAGAAGGGCTAGTTGTTGGAATCATAGATACCGGTATTGATCCAAGTCATCGCGATATGGTGTTAACAGATAACTCTACTGCTGAACTGACCGAAGAAGAAGTAGGCGAAGCCGTAGAAGAGGAAGGGTTACCTGGTAAATTTTATACGGAAAAAGTACCATATGGCTATAATTATATGGACGAAAATGATGAAATCCGTGAAATTTACCAAGGTGCATCCATGCACGGTATGCACGTCGGTGGAACAGTTGGAGCTAATGGAGATGAAGAAAATGGGGGCATTAAAGGGATCGCTCCTGAGGTTCAGTTACTCGCATTAAAAGTATTTGGGAATGATCCTGAAATGCAGTCTACGTATGGTGATATTTATATTAAAGCAATTGATGATGCGATTAAGCTAGAGGCAGATGTACTGAACATGAGCTTAGGATCACCATCAGGGTTTGTAAATGAAGATTCACCAGAACAGGAAGCTGTCGCACGTGCAGTTGAAAACGGCGTATACATGGCGATCTCTGCTGGGAATTCTAACAAACTAGGTGATGGATTTTACTACCCACTTGCATCGAACCCAGATTATGGTGTAAGCGGATCACCTGGACTTTCCTATGATTCTGTCCAAGTAGCTTCGTATGAAAATTCATTTATTGAAGTTGAATCGGTTGAATACAGTATTGATGGGGAACCAGGAACAGCACCTTTCCTATCGGCAGGAAATACAAGTCAAGCTGCTGGAGAAACCTTTGAGCTTGTCGAGGCAGGATTAGGAAAGCCGGAAGATTTCGCAGGGAAGGATCTAACAGGAAAATATGCACTAGTCCAGCGCGGGGAGCTTGCTTTTACAGATAAAGCATTGAATGCCCAGAACGCTGGTGCTGCAGGAGTATTTATTTACAACAATACAGATGGACTTGTAAATATGGCTACAGACAATGCCATTGTCATTCCACAGCTCTTTATGCTAAAGAGTGATGGAGATAGATTAGCAGCAGCTCTTAAAAATGGACAAGCAGTATCGGTTACCTTTAATGGAGAGAAGCTTGGTACACCGAATCCAGATGCAGAAAAGATGAGTGATTTTACTTCTTGGGGTTTAACACCAAATCTTGATTTTAAGCCAGAAATTACGGCTCCTGGTGGACAAATTCTATCTACATTGAATGATAATGAATATGGGCTTATGAGTGGTACATCGATGGCAGCTCCACATGTTGCCGGAGGAGCAGCGCTTATCTTAAATCGTACCGAGGAAGAGTTTGGACTTGAGGATGAAGAACGCGTACTTCGTGCCAAAAACCTCATGATGAATACGGCGAAGATTGTTGATTTTGAAGGCACGCACGTTTCGCCACGTCGTCAAGGAGCAGGCTTAATGCAGCTACATGCAGCCTTGTCTACACCAGTTATGGTTACAGAAACGGAGACAGAGGAAGCAAAGGTTGCGCTAAGAGAAATAAAAGAAAATACAGTGACCTTTGCATTAACTGCAGAAAACTTCACAGATCAAGCAGCAACTTATCAAGTAAAAGCAAATGCACAAACCGATGTGCCAGTTCAAAATGGAGATGACCTTCTTGTCGCACCTAACTTGTTCGGTGCCCTAGATTTAGAAGGAATGGCAACGACAACCGTGAATGGAGAGGAAGTAAGCACAGTAGAGGTGCCTGCAAATGACGCGGTAGAAATTACAGTGACGATTGATCTAAGTGAAATTGATGCAGCGTTAGCATCAAACTTTGTTAATGGCTATTGGTTAGAAGGCTTTGTTACATTAACGGATCCAAGTGATACGAATCCACAGCTAACAGTTCCATATGTTGGTTTTAAAGGGGATTGGGACAAGGCTCCAATATTTGATAACCCATTATGGGAGCAAGGTTCCTATTATGAAATGACTGGAGCAGTTACACATCTAGGAGAAGGAAATTATGGCTTCCTAGGAGAGGATTTAAATACAGGAGCAATTGATCCAACGAAAATCGCATTTTCACCAAATGGGGATGGTGTACAGGATGATGCATTAATGATTTTATCCTTCTTAAGAAATGCGAAGGAAGTCAAGTTCCAAGTACTAGACGAAAATAAAAAGGTAGTACGTACCATCCGAACAGAGGACTTTGTCCGTAAAAATTATTATGATGGTGGTTCAAACCCGATGTACTCGTTGTCTTCTGATCGCACTTGGGATGGAAAAATTCGCGGGAAGCAAGCAGCAGATGGACAGTACTACTTGCAAGCAGAGGCTGTTATTGATTATGAAGGAGCAGAATGGCAAACGTTAGAAGTACCAGTTATGGTTGATACCGTTGCTCCAGAAGTAGAAGCAAGCTTTGACAGAGAAGCGAACAGTGTAGCAGTGACTGCAAGTGACGATGGCAGTGGACTAGCTTATTGGGATGTACTTGTTGATGGACAGTCTGTTTTAGCTAACCCGTATACGAACGGCGAGACGGAGCATCAGTTTGACCAAGAACTAGGTGAAGGTCAGCTGCTCGAAATTGTTGCCGTAGACTACGCTGGAAACCAAGTAGCAGAAGAGGTTTCACTTGAACCACAGGATACGACGATACCTGATTTACACCTGTTAACACCTGAATTTCTCGGTGTAGAAACGAATAAAGAAGTAGTGTTCTCAGGATATGTAAAGGATGAATCAGGCATTAAAGAAGTAACGGTAGATGGAAAGCAAGCAGAGCTCGTCTATAATGCAGAGGAAGATCGTTATGACTTTTCATTAACGGTAAAGCATACAAAGGATGGCTTCTATTTCTACCATATTAAAGCGGTAGATATGGCTGGAAATGAAACAGAGATTGGCAGACGCTTTTTCTTAGATAGTGAAAAAGCAAAAGTAAAGGTGAAGGCGAAGAAAAAAGTGAAAACTGATACAGTAAATGTAGCGGTTAACATTAAAGATAACTTTGATGATATTCGTCTATTTGTGAATGGGGATGAAGTGTATAAGCATGCGCTCTCAGAACCATATGGGATGAATGGTTTTAATAAGACGATTAAAGATATTGAGCTTGAGCTAGAGGATGGGAAAAATGAGTTTGAGTTCAAAGTAGTCGATCTTGGTGGACATGTAACAACAGAAACGATTGAGATTGAAAAGAAAGTAAAAGAAAATGATGATGAGAACTGGTATAGTTACTGGATTGAACAAATGTATATTATGCTTGGCAAGCTTTGGGGTTTGTTCGGATAAAATGATATTTGAAAGCATCGGCATCCATATGGGTGCCGATTTTTTCATGCCTTCTTATGTGTCGGATTTCTAAAAAACAAGGTAGATACATACAAATAAAGTATCGATGATAAAGCATTAGCCCATACATCCTAGAGAGAGGAGAATCAGAGGTGAAGGTTCGGAAAGCTATTATTCCAGCAGCTGGACTGGGGACGCGATTCTTACCAGCAACAAAAGCACAACCAAAAGAAATGTTGCCCATCGTTGATAAACCAACAATTCAATATATCGTAGAAGAAGCAATTGCATCGGGGATTGAAGATATTGTCATCGTTACTGGTCGTGGGAAGCGGGCAATTGAGGATCATTTTGATATTTCATACGAATTAGAGGAAAAGCTTGCATTACAGGGAAAGGAGCAGACGCTTGCGAAGGTCCGTGAAATATCTTCATTAGCAAACATTTACTATATCCGTCAAAAAGAACCGAATGGTCTGGGAGATGCAATAAGATGTGCAAACCGATTTATTGGAAATGAAGCCTTCGCGGTGTTACTTGGTGATGATATCGTAACTGCAAACCGCCCTTGTCTTTCTCAGCTTATGGAAGCCTTTGAGCAATATCAAACTTCGATCATTGGTGTCCAAAAAGTTGCCGCCGATGCTGTAACAAAGTATGGAATTGTCGCCCCATTAGAGCAAACACTTAATCCTACACGAATATTCCCTATCCATTCACTTATTGAAAAGCCAAAAACAGAAGAAGCACCATCCAATATCGCGATCATTGGTCGGTATATTTTTATGCCGGAAATATTTTCACATTTGAATGTAACAACACCTGGAATAGGAGGAGAGCTGCAGTTAACAGATGCGATTAATCGCTTAAATGAACAAGAGCGTGTTTTGTCTTGTTTAGTGGAAGGAAAGCGATATGATATTGGAGATAAGTTCGGATTCATTCAAGCAACAATTGAAATCGCGATGGAGCGGAGTGATTTAAGAGAGGAACTCGTTCCGTATTTACATGGTTTGCTGGAAGACGTTTATAAAAGCGGTAATGGCAGGGGGAAATTATGAGAATAGCTGTTATTGGAGCTGGATATGTTGGGTTGATTACAGGGGTATGTCTTGCGGAATTAGGTCATCAAGTTACATGCGTTGATGTGAATAAGTCCAAAATTCAACAGCTATCAAAAGGGGTGTGCCCGATTCATGAACAGGGACTGGAGGAGCTAATACGAAAAAACATACGACAGCATCGATTAAGCTTTACGACAATGTATGAGGTTGGACTTACCGATTCTCAGCTTGTATTTATTGCAGTAGGAACACCAGAAGCAAACGACGGTTCAGCAGATTTAAGCTATGTTAAACAGGCAGCAAGTGCCATTGCACAGCACTTACAGCAGGATACAGTTGTTATTACGAAAAGCACTGTCCCTGTTGGAACAAATGAACGTATTCAAGGATGGATCGAAAAAGAAGCTCCACGCGATATTGCTGTTCATGTTGTTGCAAATCCAGAATTTTTAAGACAAGGATCAGCTGTCGAAGATGCCTTTCGAGGTGACCGGATTGTGCTCGGTGCGCAGAATCCAACGGCAATGAACGTTGTAGCAGAAATATATAAGCCATTAAACATTCCTATTTTAAAAACGGATTTTCGCAGTGCTGAAATGATTAAATATACGGCAAACGCATTTTTGGCCATGAAAATTAGCTTTATTAATGAAATTTCTCATGTTGCGGAACAGTGTGATGCAAATATAGAGGAGATTGCGAAAGGTGTAGGAATGGATAAACGAATTGGTTCCTCCTTTTTAAGAGCTGGCATAGGCTATGGAGGATCCTGTTTACCAAAAGATACAAAAGCATTGCTTGCAATAGGTAAAAAAGCAGGTCAGAAAATGCGAATTATCGAGCAAGTGCAGCGTGTCAATGAATTGCAACGCGTATGGCTCATTGAGAAAATACTACAACGCTTCGGTAATCTAGACGGAAAAACAATTGCACTTCTCGGATTAGCTTTTAAACCGAATACGGATGATATGAGGCAATCACCTGCAATCGAGATTGCACAAATGCTCATTAATATCGGGGCAACAGTTCATGCATATGATCCGGTAGCTTTAGAAAACGCAAAAGAAGTGATGCCACGACAGGTTAGAATGATGACAACGATGGAAGAGACTTTGCGACAGGCTCATTGTGCAGTCATTTTAACCGACTGGCAGGAAATAAAAGCATTTCCTTTAGAGAACTATCACCATTATTTAATATCCCCCATTTTATTTGATGGGAGAAATTGCTTTTCACTAACAGCGGTGAAGCAAGCAGGGCTTGAATACCATTCGATCGGTCGGCCGGATATATTTCCTATAAGTGAAGCAGTCCAAGCGTATCCCGAATAATCGGGTATCCTTGGACTGTTTTTTAAAAACTTCTTCAGTTCTAAAGAAAAAATGATTATAAACCGTTCGCTTTCGGACGATACTGTTTAATGGTTTTTACTTTATTCGATTAGACAATGGACATAGAGGAAGGATACTAGCATGCATTTGCTTCAACATACTAAATGGCGTAAGAGACTTGAGTATAGCTTCATTTATTTTATCGCGCTGCAACCATTTTTAGATATTGCTGCATTCATTCACCTTCCCATATCGGAAATTGCCCGAATTGGAATCATGGTGGCAGGATTTTGGTACATCCTGTTGTTGCCCCCTGGAAAATGGAAGAAAATATTCATTTCATATTTTTTACTCGTTATTAGTTTTATGGTGGTTCATCTTATTGTTACCTTGGGATGGAAGCATCCTTTTTCCGTTGGGGAGGAAGTCATTCATATTGTAAAATCAATGTTTTTCGTAGAATTGCTCGTTGTATTTATACTTGTATTTAATAAATGGCACGTGCAACTAAAAAAGAACCGTACGATCGAACGTCTCGTTTTTTTCAATATGGCAACGATTGGCGGAATTATGCTGGTTGCTACTATAACAGGAACTGGAAAAAAAACCTATGATGCGCTCTCCAAGGCAGGTCATTCAGGCTGGTTCTTTTCTGGAAACGAGCTAAGTACGATTGTAGCAATGGGGTTTAGTATGATGCTGCTCTATTTTTGGACAGAACAGTCTTTCAACAATAAGATATATCAGCTTCCCTTTATCGTGCTCGTTATCGCTTCTATGCTAGAGATTGGAACGAAGGTAAGCTTTGGAGCAGTTGTAGTTATCTTAGGGATAGCTCTGCTTCTTGCTATTATCGGCTACCCTAAGCATCACGAAAGATGGAAACACGCAGCAATACTCGCCACCCTTTTTATGATGACAATAATTGCTGTTCCATACGCAGCAATTGGAAACAACCTTAACTTCTTTTTTGGAGAAACGAATTCGCAACAAGAAGAACAAAAGGACACTCCAGAAGACGAACCAGAGCAAGTTCCAGAGCTATTAAGCGGACGTAGTGAATTCTTGGACGAGCTGCAAATGCAATTTAGCGAAGCACCACTCCTTCAGAAGCTTTTTGGCATGGGATATGGTGGGAACTATGAACAGGAGCCTAAGCTCGCAGAAATGGACATGCTTGATTGGTTTTTTGGTTTCGGAATTGTAGGCAGTTTACTTCTTTTTCTTCCCCTTTTAAGTATTGGCATCTTGCTGTTGCGCCATCTGTTACTTTGTAAGTGGAACTTGCCAATCATATTTGCCGCATTAGCGACCTGTCTCGGCTTAGGTAGTTCTTTTGTAGCAGGACATGTATTATCGTCCCCTGCTGCGAGTATTTACCTTATTGTCGTTATTAGCTTTTTATGGATGCATGTGAACCCGCCAACTTTGAACAGATGAGGAATGTATAAGATGACGAAACGAAAGGAAAGAATATTAATAATTAGTACGATGTATCCTAGTAGCAAGCATCCGGTATTCGGGGTATTTGTGGAAAACCAAGTTCGAGCGTTAAAGGAAAAAGGAATGCTAGTCGACGTAATAGCTGTTCAAAATCCAAGCTCGAACAAGAAGGCAGTGCTGCAAAAATACATGACGTGGATTATGCGGACTGGATGGACACTCGTTACGAAAGGGAAAAAATATACGATTATTCATGCCCATTATATTTTTCCGAGTGGCCTTTGCGCGCTTATATTTAAAAAGCTGTTTCATGCAAGGATGATTGTTACTGCACACGGTGGGGATATGGATAAAATGGCGAGGAAAAATCGTTTCTTCCAGAAGGCAACGAAGTGCATCTTGCAAGAAGCAGATCACATAATAGCGGTCGGTCATCAATTAAAAAATGACATGGTTCTACATTACGGCATACAAGAACAAAAAATCGATGTACTACCTATGGGCGTCGATCGGAGCCGATTCCATCCAATGAATAAAAAAACAGCACGCAATTTAATTGGTTGCAATGAACAAGTGTCCATCATTTTATATGTTGGAAATATCATTCAGGCAAAAGGGTTAGAGGAATTAGTTGCAGCCTATCAGAAGTATAAGGAAACGAATCCAACAGCCCAACTCCATATAATCGGCGCAGAAAAGGAACCTCTATTTGCAAAGAACTTAAAGCGAAAGACGCAAACAGAAGAAGGGATTTTTTTTCATGGGCCGATGCAGCAAAGTCAATTACCTATATGGATTTCTGCAGCAAATGTGTTAGTAATCCCTTCCTATATGGAAGGCTTTGGACTAGTTGCTTTAGAGGCGATGTCCTGTCATACGCCAGTAGTTGGCACGACAGTAGGAGGACTTCGCTATTTACTTGCCGATGGGGCAGGCATATTAGTCCCACCAAAGGATTCTGATGCATTAGAAGCAGCCTTACAAGCAGTGCTTTCCTCTACAAGTTTACAGCGATCATTAATACAAAATGGGGAAGAAAAGGCACGTGCATATGATCAAGACCAAATTATAGAACGTTTAATCGAAATTTATCGTGATAGGAGCAGCAGTTGATGAAGCAAAAAAAAATACTTCTAATATCATCTATTGGTGGACATTTAACACAGCTCATGCAGCTAGAGCCTATTTTTAAAAAATACGATTATCATATTGTGACCGAAAAGTCCGAGATTACAGAAAAAATGAAAGAAAACTATCCCGTATCCACACTCGTATATGGTGCACGCAACTATCCCATTCGTTATTTGTTTAAATTCTCCTTTAATGTATGCAAAACCTTTTTCATTTTTCTACGTACTCGACCTGACGTTGTTATAACAACCGGGGCACATACTGCTGTACCGATGTGCTATATTGCCAAGCTTTTCCGAAAAAAAGTGATTTTTATAGAAAGCTTTGCAAAAACAACGTCACCAACCCTTTCTGGAAGACTTGTTTATCCGATTGCAGATTTGTTTATTGTGCAATGGGAATCGATGCAGAAGGTATACCCAAATGCGCGTTATGGAGGTGCTATCTATTGATATTCGTTGTACTTGGAACGCATGAACTCCCATTTCATCGTTTATTAAATGAAATAGAACATTTAAAGCAACAAGCCTTCATCAAAGAAGAGGTCATTGTTCAACACGGGCATACCCCTTGTAATAGTAAATACTTTTCATTAAAGAAATTTGTGAGCTATGAGGAAATGGATGCTTTATACGATAAAGCAAGGATAGTCATTACCCATGCGGGAACGGGGTCGGTTGTGACAGCTTTACGTAAAGGGAAGAAGGTGATTGCTGTTCCACGATTAAAGGAATATGGAGAGCATAATGATAATCATCAATTGGAAATCGTGGCTCAGTTTTTAAAGCAAGGATACATATTAACATGGAAGGATGGCGAACAGCTCGCTGCTGTTTTAAAACAAGCAGAAGATTTTAAGCCCCAGCCATTTCAATCAGGAAAGAAGACGATTTTTCAATTAATTCAACGCTTTATCGAAGAGGCATAACAACATAGAAGCAAAATAATAACTCCGAAGAAAAAGGATGGTTGCTTTTTCCACGGAGTTAAATATTTACAGGTTGCTCTACTTGTTGTGCCTCTTCAACATAAAGTGCCTCTATCAGCTGTTTGCTAGCGTTTCCTTTCGAATAAAGGTTCCACTGGTTAGCAAACTGTTGAACACGCCCCATATCAAACGATGCTTGCATAATGATGTCAATTAACGCATCTGTGTTAAAAGCAATGGGTCCAGGGACAAGTGTTTCATAATCTTCCCAAAAGCCTCTCGTTTTTTGGTATGTTTCCAAATCATACGCAAAAAAGATCATTGGTTTTTGCAGCAATGCATATTCAAAGGGAATAGAAGAATAGTCTGTGATTAGCAAATCTGCCACAACAAGTAAATCATTCATCCGATAGTCACTTGATACATTAAAAACAAAGCCCGGAAATTTATTTTCAAACGTCCCATTTATAGCGGGATGAAGCTTTAAGAAAATGACATAATCATGTCGTAACGATTTATACATTTTCTCTATATCTAGTTCGATTGTTGCCGATGCTAGGTTGTCATCTCGAAAAGTTGGTGCATAAAGAATGACTTTCTTTTTCTTAATAATTGGAAATGCATCTTCTAATATATGCTTTGCTTCATTCATAGCTTCAGAATCATAAAAAAAGTCTGTACGCGGAATACCAGTACGCAAAATAGTATCATTCGATAAGGCAAAGCTCTTTTTGAAAATCGTAGCCATTCGTTCTGAGCCGACAACAACGTGATGGAAATTGCTATAAACCTTATGAAAGCGATCTATTGCGCGTTGTGAACGAAACTGATTCGATGGATCCTGTAAACCAAACTGCTTTATAGCACCTGCAGCATGCCAAAGCTGAATACATTCTACATTGGAGCGGAAGGAACTCGCTGCTAGAAATCCATAATAATTATCTACAAATACCTTATGTGAGGTAGCTAAGTGATAAATAGATTGTATCCAATTTATGAGATTGCTAGGTTCGAACGCGAGTATTTGTTTGGTTGCTAGCATTTCCTTAAAGTTGATGTGACATTGGGAGGTTGAAAGGATAACAACTTGGTCGTCTGTTTGTTTTTCAACTTCTTGTGCAGCAAACAAAATATTATCCCCAAAGGAAGCAACAAATGTTGTTTTCTTCTTTTGGGGAAATCGTTTAAAAAGTTCAAAGAAAATACGAAAAACAAACAGGTATGCCGTAACAGCAAATTCCCTAGCCATTGTTTGCTGAATTCAAATCTTGTTTGATTTTTGTGGTGGAAATTCCAACTGTCCGCGGCAAATAAACGACCTCACATTGGTCTTTCAGAAAGTCAAATTTCCCGGTCCAATCATCTCCCATAACAAACACATCAATGTTATGCGCCTTTACATCTTCCACCTTTTGCTCCCATGTATGTTCAGGAATTACTTCGTCTACATAACGAATCGCCTCAAGGATTGCCTTGCGTTGCTCGAATGAATAGTACGCCTTTTTACCTTTTAATGCGTTAAATTCATCAGAAGAAATAGCAACAACGAGATAGTCACCGTACTCCTTTGCACGACGTAGAATATTTATATGACCAGTATGAAGCAAATCAAATGTTCCATATGTGATTACTTTTTTCATTTATAATAACCTCCAAAAGAAAGTTGTTTATTATACATCATACAATAAGATTGTTACAATAACTTAACATACAAATTTCATTTAACAAATCTTATAATATATTATTATACTATGTTTTACGAATAAAGAAAACATCGATAAAGTAATATGAAATTCAGTTAGAGTTCACCTATATACTTACTTGTTATTAATAAAAAATGCTTTTTATACCATTTATTTTTTGATACTATAATTGTAGCTTGTATAGAGGTAATCAAAGGAGTAAAAAATGAAAGAAATTGATGGAGCTAATAATCATAGATTTATTTTTCTACTTAGTTTATTACTAATTATCAATACGTTCGTACGAACACAATATGAAACGTTAATTACAATAGGAAATATAAGCATTTTTGTTACATTAATAGTTATGTTTGCATATGTAATGCATTACTTTGTTCATACAAAATCATTGTTGGATGCCAATGACTCGCTTATTCATATTGCGATTGCAATGTATTTAATTGTGTACACAATAAGCTATTATTCAAGTGCAAATGTTGATTTTATTTATTTTTTAAAGCTATCACTTTTTTTTGTTTTTATACTTGGAGCAGTGAAGCTCCGATGGACGCCAAAGCATATTCGAATTTTTGCGCATTTGATAGGTATCGTAACATTGATCCTATTTTTACATTGGGTGTCATTAGATTTTTCACAACTTCGTTTCAAAAGTATCTTTAGAAATCCAAATTATTTAGGTGTTTTATTACTAACAATGCTATATTTCAAAATTATAGCCATTAAATATAGTTCTAGAATAGAGCGATTTTATTTTCTATCCTTAATAATGATTAACTTACTTGTTATGTATAGTACGAATTCAAGATCACCAGTCTTAGCTTTAATCGTCATTTTAATTGTTTGGATATTGTTAAAGAAAAAGGTGAAAATTCTTCCATATCTTTTTCTAATAGTAATTACCCTTAATAGCTTCTTCATTTTGATATACATATGGTTACAACAAACAAGCTTAGGAATATTTTTAAATAAGTTGAGCATAGAATATTTAGGGAAATCGTTGTATTCAGGTAGAAGTATATTGTGGGAAAAAATCATTCAAAAAATTATGGAAAAACCTTTATGGGGTTATGGTGTTGGGATCCAACCAAGGGAATTAATGGATGTTCGTTTAACTGCTCATAATCAATATTTACAAATTCTTTTAGAAGTTGGGATATTGGGGTTTTTACTTTTTCTATTTCTCATCTTTGTAATATGGAATGCGCTTTTGAAAAATATGACTAGTTTTACAGCAAGATGGTCCTTAAGTTTTTTTATAGGATTTCTTATCTATGAAAATTTTGAATTAACGTTGTTTCAAAACAATTATTCAATCGCTATGCTTCAATGGGTAATTATCACTGTTGGTATCAATTTTATAGAAGACAACAAAACATAACATAAAATTAAAAACCGAATGCCTATAATAAGATAGGCATTCGGTTCATTTTATTTATCTTACTTTTACGAATTCTGTACCATTCTTTCCGCCGCTAATCCAGGCTTCTTTGTTATTATAATAAATCTTATACCATTCATTTTGACGGATTACTTTATTATTACTGTCAAGCACACCAGCAACTAATTGATTACTCAATTGACCTAATTGTGCTCCATTAACAGGAGTGTCACGTACGTATAAACCAGTTGCTGTAACCTCTAGCAGATTTAAGAGTTTTATAAAATCTCCATGTGCCCAGCCAGTTTTTCCACCGTATTTGACATTTAGCCACTCACCGTTCGAGCCAAGTACTTCTATTTTAGCACCCTTAGGCATTTTATCAATAATGTCTCCATCAGGAGTTTTTCTTAACATTAAGTTTCCTGAGTCTACAGAAACGATACCGAATATATTGCTAGGGAAAGTTTCTTGGACCCCCGTATTAGGAGGTGGTGTCGTATCAGGCTCCGGAGTTGGAGAAGGTTGATTTATAAAACTTGGTACATCATATACTAGAGTATAGTTATTTAAAGATTTATAGATATCTGCAATTCGTTTTGTCTGAATAACTGCCCATTGTACATGTGTTGCATACTGATGTGTAGCAGGGTTATCTGGATTCCACTTCATTTTGTAAAGGGTATCCTGCCCCTTATTAATATAATTTTGAGCAACTTTACCTGCTCCACCGAGTATGGCTGCAGATGGAGTAAACCATCCTTCGTCAAAAGCATATTTAGCACCACATGTTAAAGGACACGAGTCCTTTGCACCGTATCCGTACATATTATATACGGTATGGGTAGCCTTGTTAGGGTCAGAAACTACATTTCCTTTTGAGTCTACTTTTACTCCAGCAGCTAATGTTGAAGTACCATTTCCAGTTTCATGTAACGTGTGAGCAATTAGATAAGCTTCATTAATGTTGTATTTTCTACCGGCATCAATAAATGCTTGTCCAGTTCCATGTAAAGAACCTTTACCCCTAAGGATGTTTTGGTTTATTTCATTGGCATTTAAACCAGCTGGCTGGGTCAAGTCAAGAAACTGATAGTAAGATTGTGTACCTTGCTTAAAGTTAGCAGGATTCACATAATATTCTACTTCTTCTCTTGTAGCTGAAACTTTACCTGCTCCGTCAGATTTATTTCCGCCATATGCCATTTGGCGATCAACCATGTATTTAAAGGAATAATTGTATTTCGTGTAATTTGTAATATCCTTTGTAGTGATGTCACCCACATAAATGTAGCCAGTGCGAGGCTTTCCACTTATATACACAGTTGCCTCATACCAATTTTTCGAGAAAGTTCTAAACTTCAGCATCGTTCCTTGATTATAACTTTTAAGGACGTTTGAACTTTGAGAAGCGCGAGAATATACATGAGTTGGACGCTTTAATGCACGACCATCCAAGTTCTGTTGCTTTCCTGGTAAAAGCTCCTCCACATGGCTAGTGTGTATATATCCTGTTCTACGTTTACCATTCAAGTAAATCGTTGCTTCATACCAGTTACTCGAAAAAGTTTGATAGTACAAAATACTCCCACTAGCATAAGATTTTAAAGCTTTTGATCCCGTTGAAGCTGCTGCATAAACGGTTGTTGGATTCTTTACCCCAATCCCTTTCAGTGTTTTTTGATCTTTGACGGCGTTTTCCACATGTGAATGGTGAATATAGCCAATTCTTCTTTTTCCATTAACATAAACCGTCGCTTCATACCAATTTTTACTGAATGATCGATAGTAGAGAATACTGCCTACAGGATAAGACTTCCATGCTCCACCGTTTGTAGAAGCTTCTCTATAAACTGGCGTTGAAGATCTTAAAGCAACTCCTTTAAAGCTTTCACTCGTATTAGAAGGTGGTTCTACATGTGAATGGTGGATATAGCCAGTTCTTCTTTTTCCATTGACGTAAACCGTCGCTTCATACCAATTTGATGTAAAAGTACTATAGTACAGCTTCGAGCCAATGCTATAGGATTTGAGTTTACTAGAATTTGTGCTTGCGCTGGAATATACGGCTGTTGGATTCTTTAAACCAAGTCCTGACAGAACCTGTTGGTTTTGTGTTGCGTTTTCAACATGACTTTTGTGTATATATCCTGTTGTTGGCTTCCCTTTAATAAAAACGGTTGCTTCATACCAATTAGAAGAAAAAGATTTATAGATTAGTATAGAACCCTCTGAATAGGATTTGAGTTTGCTAGAATTAGTAGATGCGTTTCTATATACATTAGTGGGATTGTTTTGTGCTACACCTTTAAGCACAGTCTGATTGGTTACTGAATTTTCTACATCATTTTTATTGATGTATCCAGTTCTCCAGCTTCCATTCGCATAGACCGTAGCACGATACCAAGTCGCATTAAAAGGCTCATAAATTAGTATTGCACCCTGTGGATAATCCTTTAGGACTTTTGAACTTGTTGACGTGTTTTGATATACATTAGTTGGCGCTTTTAAAGCGACACCTGTTATTCTTGTATTCGCCTTAGTCGTATCTGAAAACAATAGAAGAGAACCAAATACAAGAATTGTAAACAACAACACTCTTAATATAAGACGTCCTTTTCGATGTGAATTATACAAACAATTATTCGCCTCCTTTTCTATTAAATTGTTTATTCCAGAATAACCTCTGCTTATAATTTATTACCACCTTCTTTCTTTGCTTCCATTTTATTATCGCAATTTTTAGGGGAAAAGTTAAGTAATTTTGGAAAATATTCATAGAATGTGACGAATAATGACTGATTCAATTGTATAAACGAAGTGAAAGTGTAAGGTGGAAATATTACAATTGCAATAAATTCTTGTTTTTACAAAGGAAATTGGTCAATAATATACTATAATTAAATATAAAACTAAAATTTTTAGCGAAGCAGGGGTATTTATGAACTTTTTTACATTTTCCAACAAAAAAAACAGTAAAAAATTAAAGGATAAATTGGAGATAACTCAAAAACAAGACACATTAATAATAAGAGGGTTGTTAAATAATACAAATTATGCAGTGAAGGAACTATGGCTGTTTTCTCGGGAAGAAAATGGTATCCATCGTATGATAAGTAAAATAACTCCTTCTAATCTGTTTGAGTTTAAAGTACCTTTAAATGAATTATTGCCGACGGACAATGAGAAAAAAATGGATATACTGGATTGGTACATTAAAATAGAAGTACCGTTTAATCAATTAAGTAAAAACAAACAAAAGGAAAAGAATGTGGAAATCATTGATAAAAACGGTGAAAAATACGCAGAATATTTTATGCGGTTAGGAAGATTTGATCGAACGAATATTCATGGACTAGCATTTTATTATAAAGAAGATCATTCAATTATTAACTACATTACAACAAACGGAAATTTATCACTCACAAGGAATTTAGAACCTGACTCACCTACGAAAATACAAATCGAAAAGTTTAAGACGAAGAAGAGTGTGCTTAAATTAGAAGGAAAGCTCTTTACAAGGAATTCTTTGATTCAAGACGGTCAATTTGTATTAAAAGGCAGGGACACGGATATTGAGTTAAAGAGCCATAATGTGACATTTAATTCTTTAACACATTTAGTCGAGAAGAACTATGGCTTAAATCGATATAAATTTTCTATTTCAGTCGATTTATCTGTAATTAATAATGGGTCTTTATTAGAAGAAGATGTCTATGATCTATACTTATTATTAAATTTGCATGATAAGCATGAAATGAAATATGTTCGTTTAGGAAGACCAACCTTTCGAACAAAGTTATTTATGAAAGATATATATGGAAAAGATCATAATGAAGCGATTGTAGTTAATCCATATTTTACGTTTAAGGCGTCTAATCTTTCATTAGAAGTGTACAGCTTTTCATTGGAGTCGTTTAACTATTTGCAGCGGATGATGAGATGGTCTTGGCTAATACAATTATTCCATAAAAAAGAGGATATTTGGATTGTTGGGGAAAGATCGTACAAGGCACAAGATACGGGCTTGGCTTTTTTTAAGTATGTTAGAACAAACTACCCGAATCAAAAAGTGTATTACGTTATCGATAAAAGCTCACCAGAAAAAGGAAATGCTGAGAAGTATGGAAATGTATTGGATTTTAAATCAAAGGAGCATATATGGAATACTATTGTTGCGAAAAAAGTAATCTCATCTCATCACCCAGATTATTTGTTTCCTATACGTACATCCTCGTTTAAAGCAAAGGTAAAAGCCGACAAAATATTTTTGCAACACGGTGTGATGGGTACGAAAAATATGGTGGCAAACTACGGAAAAGATGCGCCTGGGTTTGATACAGACTTTTTTATGGTAAGCTCTGATTCTGAAAAAGAAATGATTATCAATGATTTTGGATATAAGAAGGAAGAAGTGTTTGTAACCGGCTTGTCTCGATTCGATTCATTATTTGAAAAGGATGTAAAATTAAAACGACAAATATTAATCATCCCAACATGGAGAGATTATATCGTTATGGATGATTCGTTTTTTGAAAGTGAGTATTATAATCGGTATAAAAACTTAATTGAAAACAGCACGCTACATGAGCTTGCCGATAAGTATAATTTTAAAATTATCTTTTGCTTACATCCTAATATGCAGAAGTTTAGCAAGCACTTTGAACATCCTAACGTAAGAGTGATTAGTCAAGGAGAAGTAGATGTTCAACATTTAATCAAATCAAGTGCGATGATGGTAACAGATTACTCAAGTGTTGGATTTGATTTTAGCTTTTTAGATAAGCCTGTTATATACTATCAGTTTGACAGAGCAAAGTTTATCGGAAAAAGACCTTCACATTTAGATTTGGATAATGATCTTCCTGGAGACATAACAGATAATGAAGTTACAATCGTCGATCTTATAGAAGCATATGCGCAACAAGATTTCTCAATGAAGCCTGAATTTAAAAAGAGGGCTAGTAAATTTATAAAATATAGAGATCAACAGTCTTCTAAACGAATTTATGATGTAGTTATCAATCATAAAGCAAAAAGAAGGCTGCTTGAAAGTCCAAAATTGAAAATGCTATTAAAAGCGCTTTTTAACAAATATCGCAAAAGTGATTTGTATTTCCCAAGCATGAGACTTTTTTATAAGATTGGTTCTAAGCTAATCCCAGTCGACAAAAAATTAATTTTGTTTGAAAGTGGTATTGGAAAACAATTTGGTGATAGTCCTAAAAATATCTATGATGAAATCGTGGCAAGGAAGTTGCCTTATAAAAAAGTATGGGTCTATAACAAAAACCTTTTAGTTGATGATGAACATACAAAATATGTGAAAAGACTTAGTCCACAATATTATTATTATTTATTACGAGCAGGGTATTGGGTGAATAATCAAAACTTCCCTACTTATATTAAAAAGCGTGCACAAACTACGTATCTTCAAACATGGCATGGAACCCCCTTGAAGAAAATGTTGTTTGACATTGAAGAGGTTCATGGAAGAAGCGATGATTATGTACAAAGAGTTGGAGAAGCAGTTAAAAACTGGGATTACTTAATATCTCCTAGTAATTATGCGACGAGAGCTTTTAGAAGTGCATTTAAATATAATGGAGAGATTTTAGAAGTAGGATACCCGAGAAATGATATTTTTTATCGAAGTCATAAAGAAACGGTGTATTCAAAGGTTAAAGAGAAGCTTTCCATTTCATCGGATAAAAAAATCATTTTATATGCCCCTACATTTCGTGATGATCAAGCGAAAAAGAAAAATAAGTTTTCGTTTGACTTAAATATGGATTTAGTTAAGATGAAGGAACGTCTAGGTGATGATTATGTGCTATTGCTTCGAATGCATGTAGTGATAAGTAGTAAAATAGAGATAGATGAAACACTGGAGGATTTTGTATATAATGTATCTAGCTATCCAGATATCCAAGACTTGTTAGTGGTTACGGACATCTTAATTACTGACTATTCATCTGTCATGTTTGATTTTGCAAACACTAAAAAACCAATTATTTTCTATACGTATGATTTAGACCACTATCGAGATGATGTCCGAGGGTTTTATATGGATTTAGAGAAAGAGGCGCCTGGACCACTTGTTTATGATACAAATCAAATAATAGAGAATATATTGCACATCGAACAGATGAATCAACAATATAAAGCAAAATATAATGATTTTTACGAAACGTATTGTTCTCTTGAGGATGGAAATGCGAGTAAGCGAGTAGTAGATCGATTGTTTCAGTAAATTTAAAGGACATTTAGTGTAAGATCAATCACTATCCTTCACTATCTATTACTGTTCTTTTACTTTTACATCATGATTTCTCCTAAGGAGTGTAAGTTAATGGTAAAAAGGGTAATATCTAAATTGGTGTCAACAATATATCGATTGCTTTTTATTCTTATAGGTAAATTACCAGCGAAAGATATTATTATGTTTGAGAGCTTTCTGGGTAAACAATTTAGTGATAATCCAAGGGCGATATATGAATATATGTTAGATAAGTACCCTCAATATATAATGTATTGGAGCGCAGATAAGCGATATTTGGAAAGCTTCACACATGAAAATATAAGATGTGTGAAGCGTCTATCCTTAAGGTGGGTAGTATTAATGGCTAGATCTAAATACTGGATCACCAATAGTCGTTTACCCTTATGGATTAAAAAGCCAAAGCATACATCATATATACAGACATGGCACGGAACACCATTGAAAAAATTAGCTGCAGATATGAAACAAGTTCATATGCCTGGTACGGATACAGAACAGTATAAATTTAATTTTATTAATGAAGCGAAAAAGTGGGATTATTTAATATCGCCTAATGCTTACTCTTCTAGAATTTTTAAGCGGGCCTTCCAGTATAAAAAGAGAATCATAGAATCTGGCTACCCTCGTAATGATTTTTTGCTTAACAATAATGAAAATGACAAAATAAAACTGCTTAAAAAACGGCTGAATCTTCCAATGGACAAGAAAATCTTGCTATACGCTCCTACATGGCGTGATAATTTATTCTATGAAAAAGGAAGATATAGATTTAATATTCCCTTGGATTTAAAACAAATGCAGTCTCAGCTTGGAGAAGGCTATATTGTTTTATTACGTTTGCATTATCTTGTTGCCGAGAATTTAGATATATCCGATTTTAAAGGTTTTGTATATGATTTTTCACTTCATCATGATATAAGAGAGTTGTATTTAGTATCTGATATTTTAATTACTGATTATTCTTCTGTTTTCTTTGATTATGCAAACTTAAAGCGCCCAATGCTATTTTATGTATATGATATTGAAGAATACCGTGATAACTTACGAGGTTTTTATATGGATTTTGAGACAGAAGCGCCAGGTCCTTTAATAAAAACAACAGAACATTTAATAAATGAAATCAAAAACATTGAAGTCACTGGTTATCATGAGTCAGATAAATTAAAGTACTTTTATGATACGTTTTGCTATTTAGAAGATGGGTTTGCAAGTGAAAGAGTAGTAAAAGAGATTTTCAACTAACTTTATAGGAGTGTAAACATGACTATAAGAAAAGCGATAATCCCAGCTGCGGGTTTAGGAACTAGATTTCTGCCTGCTACGAAAGCAATGCCAAAGGAGATGCTTCCAGTTGTTGACAAACCAACAATCGAATATATTGTCGAAGAAGCAGTTAACTCAGGAATCGAGGACATTATAATTGTAACTGGAAAAGGAAAACGGGCAATTGAAGATCACTTTGACAACGCATATGAGCTTGAAGATGCCCTAATTAAAAAAGAAAAATTTGAGCTGCTTGAAAAAATAAAAAAATCTGCAAAAGTTGATATTCATTATATAAGGCAAAAACAACCGATGGGTTTAGGACATGCTATTTGGTCTGCTAGAAAGTTTATAGGAGACGAACCATTTGCAGTATTACTTGGTGACGATATTGTACAAAGCGAAACGCCATGTTTAAAACAACTTATAAATGAGTTTGATAAAAAACAATCCTCTATTATAGGTGTACAAAGGGTTCCAGATACTGAAACAAATCGGTATGGTATTATTGATCCTTCCTTTAATGAAGGTAGATTATACAATGTAAATCGTTTTATTGAAAAGCCACCACTGGGGACGGCGCCATCAAATCTAGCTATTATTGGACGATATATCCTTACATCTGATATCTTTCGATTTTTAGGAGAACAAACAATTGGAGCTGGAGGAGAGATTCAATTAACAGATTCTATAGAAAAGTTGAATCAAATTCAGCCAGTATACGCTTATGAATTCGAAGGTCATAGATATGATGTAGGGGAGCAAATAGGATTTATAACAACCAATATCGCTATTGCTTTAACTAAAGAAGAGTTAAGGGAACCGTTATTAAACTATTTAAAATCTACCTTACAAAAAAACTAATTAAGAATCTACAAACTCCGAAGAAAAACAACAATTATTGATAGTTGTATTACGATTGAAGAAGAGAGGAGAATGGTTCTAATGAAACAGAATACACCAATTATTTTAGTTAATTCATTGAATGTAGTTAGAGGAGGGCTAACGAAAGCGGTCTTTACAAGAGCAAATACGTTAGCAGAAAAATTTGATAAAGTATATATTTTCACTTTTCTATACCAGCAAAATTTCAAGCAAATTATTGATACGCTATATAAAACAGGATTGTTAAATAAGAAAGTAGAAGTACTAAATTTGTTCGAAGACTTCAAGCCTAGAAATAAAATGAAAAGAAAGATTAAACATTCAGTTTCGGAAAAGGGCTTAGTTCATTTTAAAGATGCGAAGCCAGATAATCCTTCTTATCGCTATTATAAAAATGGTCTTTATGTTAAGTATAAAAGGTTTGATAAAAATGGAAACTTATTATTTATTGACCACATGAATGAATCGAGACATAGAGTAACAAGAGAAGAATATGATCTGAACGGTTATTTATATAGAATGAGGCATATGGACTTTATGCTTAATAAATCTCGCCTGGATCGATATTTTGATCTAAAGGGAAACTGTTATCTAACTGTATGGATCAATCCGAATAATAATAAAGAATCGCGAGTGGTATTATTTGAAAATGAGCCAAAAGAATATGCATCGATGGATGCGCTAAAGAAGGTTTGGTTAGAACGGAGATTAAATAAGATTTCCAATCCAGTTGTTTTAGTCGATAACCGGCCTACAGATAAGTTAGTTCAAAGTTTAGGGAATAATGTAAAAAAAGTCGCTGTTATACATAATAACCACTTTAAGAAACCATTTGATGCTAGTGCTGAGATAAGAGATGAATATATAGACTTGTTAGAAAATCAAAGTTCATTTCATAAAATTGTTTGTCTAACACAGGAACAAAAGGAAGATATTGAACAGAAGTATGGTAGAAACGATAATATCGTTGTTATACCACACCCTGCAATGCAAGTTAATCAGCGTACAATAAAAGAGATTGATTCATCTTTTGATCCACACCTGGCAGTTTCGTTAGCTCGCTATGTTAGTCAAAAAAGATTAGATGAAGCAATTCGCGCATTTAAAATTGTAGTGCAAAGCATACCTAAAGCAAAGTTTTATATATATGGTTTTGGAAAGGAAAAGGATAAACTGGTTCAAATAATCAATGAACTTGAACTGGAGAATAATGTGAAACTAAAAGGCTTTACAGCAGACACTACAAAAATATATAAATCAGCTGCTTGTTCGGTTTTAACCTCTGATTTTGAAGGCTTTGGAATGGTTTTAACTGAAAGCTTAGCCGCAGGAACACCAGTTGTTTCTTACAATGCCAAATATGGTCCAAGTGATATCGTTCGCGATGGAATTGACGGCTTTTTAGTTGAACGAGGAAATAAAGAGCAGTTAGCAGATCGAATTATTAAGATAATGAATAATAGAAAAGTAAGGGAAGAACTATCTGAAAATGCCTTACAAGTTAATAGACGATTTAGCGTAGAAAAGTATGCAGCACAATGGACATCATTACTGAAAGGTTTATAAAAACTGTTTAAAAAGAACTACTAGAAATTGGGCTTGTGCACAAAGCCTAATTTTTATTGTCTTTTACTTGTGATGCTTGTATAATTTAATAACGTGTAATGAACAACTCTTACTAGTATTGAGAGGATATTATCAATGAAATCAGCAATTACAGTTTTAAGAGAACAAATAGAAAATTTCTATCTTGTAAGAAGGCTTTCATTGTATGAACTAAAGAGCCAAAATAAAAATAATTACTTAGGAATTCTCTGGGAGATTATTAATCCAACGATTCAAATCTTAATTTATTGGTTTGTATTCGGCACATTAAGAGAAAAAGGTCCTGTTGAAATGAATGGCGAGAGTGTTCCATTTTTCGCATGGCTTTTAGTAGCATTTATATTGTGGATATTTTTTTATCAATCTACAATTCAAGGATCTAAATCCATATATTCTCGATTAAGAATGCTTTCGAAGATGAACTTTCCTATGAGTGTTATACCTAATTACGTTATTTTTTCTAAGTTATACATTCATATAGCGATGCTAATTATAACGATAGTTTTCCTTCAATTCTATGGATTTACCTTTAATATATATTATTTACAAATTATATATTACTTATTTGCAACCTTCTGCCTTGTTTTTGCTATCTCTCTTATTACATCAACGTTATCAACTATCATAAGAGATGTGCACATGTTTCTTAATTCAACATTACGTATGGGACTATATTTGTCTGGAGTATTATGGCCAATCACAATTTTAGAGGATCAAACTATTATAGCGATATTGAAATTAAATCCACTATATTACCTAATAGAAGGCTATCGCCACGCTTTATTAGGATCTGATTGGTATTTTATTGATCATTGGCAGTACACACTGTATTTTTGGGGTCTTGTATTAGTCCTATTTTTATTCGGTTCAATTTTGCATGTTAAATTTAGAAGACACTTTATTGATTATTTATAAAGGCTTGTGATGATATGGATAAAGCGATAATCGTACAGAACATAACAAAAAAATATAAATTATATAATGGAACGAAGGAAAGGTTATTAGACTTATTGACCCCTAAAAGCTTTGGGGAAGACTTCTTTGCTTTAACTGATGTTAGTTTTGAAGCAGAAAAAGGGGATGTTGTCGGATTCATTGGAATAAATGGATCTGGAAAATCTACCCTTTCCAATATCATCGCTGGTATTGTACCCGAAAGTTTCGGCAATGTTCAAATAAATGGACAAGTCGCTTTAATTGCAGTTGCAGCTGGATTAAAGGGAGATTTAACTGGAAGAGAAAACATTGAGTTGAAATTATTAATGCTTGGCTTTAGTAAAAAAGAAATAATTGATTTAGAACCGTCAATTATTGAGTTTTCTGAGCTTGAAAAGTTTATTGATCAGCCAGTAAAATCGTATTCCAGTGGGATGAAATCTCGTCTTGGTTTTGCAATTTCGGTTACGATTGATCCGGATATATTGATTATTGATGAAGCATTGTCTGTAGGAGATAAAGCCTTTGCTGAAAAAAGCCTTGATAAGATGAAAGAATTTAAAAATCGAGGAAAAACAATGATTTTTGTTAGTCATTCAATAGGGCAGATGAAGCAATTCTGTGATAAAATCTTGTGGTTGGAATTCGGAAAAGTAAAAGAGTATGGTACTGTAGAGGAAGTTATTCCAAAGTATGAGTCATTTCTTAACAAGTGGAAAAAAATGAATAAAAAGGAACGAGACGAATATAAAAGAACAGTAAGGGGATAAAGAACTAGTGTCTTTATCCCTTTTCCTATAGAGAATGAAAGTTCTATTTAATATTTGTTAAACTAGGCGTTGTTACTAAAGAATTAATATTATGAATGAATAATACGTAATCGATATTGTTTTCCTCAATATACTGATAAATACTATTTTCTTTATAATGCCTTAAGTCCAAAACTCTTGTTTCACTAAAGTTCCTAGCTATGAATTGAAGTATTGGATTCGCATAGGAGTCTTTTAAGATAAGTAATTTCTGGTCATCTTTTATATTAGGATTTTGAATGACTGCTTCATCCACATCACCAGAGAAATAGGTTTTATATCGATTTGTATATTTATCTTTCAGCTTTAGATAACGTTCATCATTGAATGATCTTCCACACTTGCCATTAAAGCAAATATCTAATTCTTGTTCTTGAAATGCTGGCTTTACTATAGTGATTGTATCAGGGTTTCGTACATATGCTTCGGTAGTTGTCCTGGCATCTGAACCAAGGAATTCTACCTCACTTTCTTCCCAATCAAAATCGTTAAGATGCTTTGGAGAAACAATAGAGTGCTTTTCTTTTATTTTATTAATAATCGAAGCATATGCATAATAAGCTGCTCTCGGTTTCCAGTGATGGTCAGTGTAAAAATAAAGATTTTCTTCATTCATATGGGGCTTAATGGTATCTCGTATATCTAATGGAACAATATTATTATTATTTGACAGTGCATCAATTAACCTGTCAGATAAAACATTAGCCTCACTACGTATATACGTTGGTAATTTATCCTCCATCATTGTTGTTTTGTTTGGTACTAAGGCAAAATAAACATCAACTTTCTTATTGTTAATATTTGCAGCAAAACTTTTGATTCTTTTTGCTATTTCTTCAGGACTTCGTTGTTTATCATTAGAAACTAATGTTGGAATTAAGTACCCATCTTTACTAATATAAGTTGACTTAATGAAGCGTTGTTGAAATGCGGTTTTCTCTAGTTCTGTTTTTTTCTCGATCCACAAACTTCTTAACGGAAACTGGTCATTATAATAAGTTTCAAATTGTTTAAAGTATTCTCCAGAAAATAAGTTTTCAACAGTAGCGTCTGGTCTATGTGAAAGCTTTCGATTTTCTAAAACAGATGATGAATCATCCTCTTTTAATAGACTCCACATTCCGAAGCCAAAGATTATGGAAACGAAGGCTATTGCAAGTATTATTTCTCCAATTGATTTTCTCATAATATCTCCCAATTCTTAAATGATTTAAAATCGAAAATAGATGAAAGGATTAAAAGTATTCGCAATGGTGTACGATATAGAGATTAGAAAAACAATGAAAATGAATGAAGGAATTCCAATATCTCTTCCAACGATACGCATTATCATAGAATGTTGAGATCTCACTTCAATCATTTCGAAAATTTTGGACAGGATAGGTGTTGCACCAAATATTGCAATCATCAGGATAATTCCATATTGAAAGAAATAGAATTGTGCATCAATATCCCAAATTTCATTTCCATGTAAGCCAAACATTACTCCAATATAGGAAAATGCATAGGAAAATGTTTCGGATCTAAAGAATACCCATCCAATCATTACAAGGACTAATGTATAAACATGTTGGAAGATTCTTGGTATCTTTTGTAGGAGATTTCCCAAGAATGCCTTCTCGAGCATAATTAATGCACCGTAATAAAGCCCCCAAGCGATGAATGTCCAGCTTGCACCATGCCATATACCAGTAGCCAACCACACGATAAACAAATTTCGATATGTTATTAGTTGTCCTTTTCTATTTCCACCTAATGGAATATATAAATAATCTCGAAACCATGAGCCGAGTGAAATATGCCATCTTCTCCAAAATTCAGTCACAGATTTTGATATATATGGATAATTAAAGTTTTCAAGAAAATCAAAACCAAAAATCTTACCTAAGCCAATAGCCATATCGGAATACGCAGAGAAATCGAAATAAATTTGCAATGTATAAGCTATAATGCCAATCCACGCAATACCTAATGACATATCGTTGGTGCTTTGCGAAAAAACTTGATCTGCAACAAAGCCACAGTTGTTAGCTAAAATCATTTTTTTACCTAATCCAATAATAAACCGCTTAATACCATATAAAATCCGTGGTAAATCAGAAACACGACTATTTATTTGAGCGGCTACGGTTTGATAACGAACAATTGGTCCTGCAATTAATTGTGGAAATAAAGAGATATATAACGCTAGATTAAACGGGTTTCGTTGTACACTACCATCTTTTCGATACACATCGATAACATAGCTCATCGCTTGAAATGTAAAGAATGAAATGCCGATAGGTAATGGGATATTAGGATTGCTAAGGGATGTGTCTAAAATAGAATTAATATTTTCAATAATAAAATTCATATATTTGAAGATACCTAAAATAAGAAGATTAATAAATACCATTGATCCTAGTATAAGTTTTATTTTTAATCGGTTATTTCTATTTAAATCTACTACAATACCAAATATATAATTAACGATAATTGAGATGATCATAATGAAAACAAACTTGGGCTCTCCCCAAGCATAAAAAAATAGACTAGCAACAAGCAACACGAAATTTTTAAGACGTTTTGGTGCAACAAAATAAGTGATTAAGACGATTGGTAAAAATAAAAATAAAAAAACACTAGAGCTAAATACCATTGATGTAATTCCTTTCTTTTAAATCACTCCGTTATTTACATTAAATACTTCGTGAACTAATATGTAATTGTGGTAGGATGGGAATAGGAAATTTAAATTTTAATTATAAGAATGGGTTAATGCTAGTACTGATGTTAATGTATGAACCCAAGAATAAATTATACTATAAATATTCCCATTGAAGATAGAGAAATTTATATTAGCGACAAGATGCAGGTTATTTGTCGAAATGAATATATTAATCTTTTGGTCAAAAAAAATATTTTAACTAGAATAGTATAAGGAGAAGGACATTGGAATAGGAAGGGGATAGAATTGAAAAAAATAAATTTTATGGTTTTTATAGCTTTACTAGTTAGTTTTATTCCTACTACATTATTTGCAGATTCATTTGGTCCAGACGAATGGAATCAATATCGCTATAGTAGTGATAAAAATGCTGTCTATGACAATGATTCAGAACCTTTAAGCGCATTATCATATGATACGCTAGATGAAGTGCGAGCAACTCCTGTGATAGTAGGAAATAGATTGTTTATAGGAAATCACAATACAGGGGATTTGTTTGCTTTTGATATTGAGAATGGAGAGCAAATATGGAGTGCTAAAGCGCCCAATTGGATTCATTCTGAGATGATTTACCAAGATGGAAGAGTTTTTGTAGGGTTTGGCAATCGGTTTTTTCAGGAAAATGGAATCCGAGGTACGGAAGAGAGTGGCGTCTTAGCGTTGGATGCTGAAACCGGGGAAGTTCTTTGGAAGTATAATACAGATGGAGAAGTAATGCCAACACCTGTTGTGTATAAAGAATCAGTTTATATTGTAACGGGAGATAAAACTTTATATAAGATAAATCCGAATAATGGTGAGCTTGTGCACAAATCGGATATTGGCTCAGTTATTAGTATGTCTTCACCAGCTGTGCATAAGAATACTTTATTCTTTGGTGGAGGCCGCCCAACTCCATATACATTTTCTGCATATAGTCTTAAAAAAGATGAATTTGTATGGCAAACTGAATTTCCAAAGGTGATTGCAGGCCTTGACGATGTTCCTCCAGCAGTTCATGGTAATTTAGTTGTTACCACCGCTCTTGAAGGAAACCGAGAAACACCTGAACATTTTATGTATGCTTTAAATAGGAAGAACGGAAAAATAGTTTGGAAGAAAAGTTTAGGTAAAGGAGAAATGGTGAGTAATAATAAATCGGGTGCGCCAATGATATATGATAATAAAATTTATGTAGGTAGTCCGATTACCAAAACTTTTTATGCATATGATTTAAAAACTGGTGAGCAAATCTGGAAGTATAAGAATGAAGTAATGAAAGCGCCACCTGTTGCTCAAAATGGGATAGTTTATTTCTCTAATACACTAGGATATGTATATGCTTTGGATGCTGACTCAGGTGAAGAGCTAGGGAAAAAGAAGTTAAATGGAAAACTTGCTCCAGCTGGACCTGTAATAGTAAATGATACCTTGTTTGTAGGAAGTCAGGATTCGAAGGTATATCGATTACCATTAACGGATATTATTAATGAAGATGTTTTAGCATCAAAGGCTAAATCAAATAGTATGCAATTTTATATTATTGGATTGTTAATAGTAGTTTTAATTGGGCTGCTTTTTATTGCACTAAAGCGTAGGAGATAGGCGAATAACATATATAAAGTAAATATTTTGAAAAGCAGGTTTCATTATTATGAACTGCACCTTAATTGTTAGTCAACATCTAACAACTGAAGGTGCAGTTTTTTATGATTTTTGTAAAAGATGGGTTGATACTTCCAGGCTTCGTTAAAATATGTTCAATTTGTCGAACGAAAAAATAAAAATCAGTATTTTCCGACAATGTTTGCGTGATGCATTTGCTATACTAAAATTTACCTATGAAAGGAGGGAAGAAATGAACAAATATAGCTTCATTCTATTATCGGGAGGAATTGGGAAGCGGATGCAGGTGAATATTCCCAAACAATTTCTCCTACTCGCTGGAAAACCAATATTTATTCATATTTTAGAGAAAGTGGAATTGCTTGATGAAGTGGTAGAAGTGATCATGCCATGTCCAAAACAATTTATCGAGAAGACAGAAGCGATTATCCAAGACTATGGGTTTTCAAAGCCGATTCACTGTATTGCGGGTGGAGAGACAAGGCAGGAATCAGTATATAATGGATTGGTTTATGCAAAAGGTGCTGATCATGTCATTATTCATGAAGCAGTACGCCCCTTTGTGACGGTAGAGCAGTACAAGCAATTAATGCATATTAAAAATGAAAACGTTATCTTTGGTTTGGATATTCCTTTTACTGTTTTACAAGGGAAAACGACTGTAGAAGGAAATTTACGTCGAGACCAGCTAGTTAATGTCCAATTACCGCATAAATATAATGCAAAGCAATTATTGTATGCGCATGAATGTGCTCGGAAAGACCAACAAATATTTACAGAGGATGCAAGTCTCTATTATCATTACTACCATTCTACGATTGAAATACTGGCTGGTAGTGAATACAATATTAAAATTACTAAACCATTAGATAGAAAGATTGCAGAGATAATTTACAAGGATTATATATCAATGGGGGTTATTTGATGTCAAAAACATGTATTGTTACTGGGGCAAGTCGCGGTATTGGTAGGGCCATTGCGATTGAATTGAGTAATCAGGACGATGTATCTAATATTATCTTACTTGCGCGTACAGAAACAGGCTTGGAAGAGACATCTACGTTAATGAACAGAAACAAGCAAATTGAAATCATTCCAATCGACTTAACAGATTTTAATACTGTAAGGCAGGAAATACAGCATATTGGAGCGAAATATGGAAGTATTGATATGCTGATCAATGTGGCAGGCTATGCGAATCCGAAATCTTTATTAGAGACGACGGTGGAGGATTGGGAAAAAACGTATAAGATTAATGTGCATTCCTTATTTAATATTACGAAGGAAGTCGTCAAGTGGATGAAAAAGAATGGTGGCAAAATATTAAATGTTGCTTCAACTGCTGGAAGCTCTGCTCGTCCTGGATGGTTGGCATATGCTTCATCAAAAGCTGCCTTGATTAGTATTTCACAGACGTTATCAGAGGAGCTTTCTGATTACGGCATTTTAGTGTACTGCATATCTCCTGGGAGATGTGCAACAGAGCTTCGGAAAATTCTAGCGCCAGATGAAGATCCTACTACGATCATGCAACCAAGCCATGTAGGTGAAGTTGTTGGGCATTTATTGTCAGAGAGTGGTGTTTGTTTAGACGGACAGAATATCGTTGTTCGAAAGCAAGTGGTAAAAGTAGCTAAAAGGCAAACAGAGCAAACAACTTCTAGATAATTGAGGAGATTCTATGAACATAGTAGACATAATCCAAATTGGCTTGTTGATCCTTATATTCATTTCAGTAAACAAGTCAATGATAAAAAAAGGGCGATTAATTGGAAAACGCAGCATTGTTGTTGTGATTCATTTTTTATCTCGATTAATACCAAAATCCAATCGTTTAGTCGTGTTTGGCGGAGAAAGCGGGCAAGGATTTCGAGGGAATTCGAAGTTTTTATTTTTAATGATGACAAAACACCCAGACCTTACCTGTGTTTGGATTTCAAAAAATGATCGCGTTGTTGAGCAATTACGAGCTGAAGGCTACCTTTCATGGAAGCATCATTCATGGCGTGGTATCTATTATCAGCTGCGTGCAACGTTAGTTGTGCATTCTCATTCAATTAATGACGATTTTAGTAAATCCTTTTTAGGTGGGGCGATTTCCTATAACACTTGGCATGGAGTTGGACTAAAAAAAGTATGGGGCGCAAATAAGAGTACTTTTTCATATAAAGTGTTACATGAAAGTAATAAGTGGAAGCGGTTGTTCGGAAAGTTAGTCGTGCGAACCAATCAAGCGAATCAAAATTTTGTTGTTTCTACAAGCGAGCGTGTAAGCTCCTATTATCCAGAAACCTTTCTTGTTCCAAAAGAAAATGTATTAGAGCTAGGTCAGGTCCGAAACGATGTGTTCTTTACACATTCTGAAGAGGATCGTGAAATCCCAGAATGGATTCGCGATGAAAAAGTTATTCTATATATGCCAACTCATCGCAAATTTGGCAAATACGAGAAGAATATTCAATTAGTTATCGATTTTCGTGCATTAAGTGAAGCCTGCAAAGAGATGGGCTACCGCTTTCTCATAAAACGACATATGTATAGCAGTGGCGAGATACCGAAAGATTATGAGAACATTATTGATATTAGTAATTCCTCCTTTGATCCACAGCTTTTGTTAAAGTATGCAGACATCCTAATAACCGACTATTCCAGCTGCTATACAGATTATCTGCTGTTAAATCGACCTGTGCTGTTTTATGCGTACGATTTAGAAGAATATTTACAAAAATCGAATGAGATGTATTTTAATTATTTTGACGTCACTCCAGGTCCGAAAGTCGAAGGTTTCTCTGATCTATTGCTTGAATTAAAGAAAGCGGTAGCACAACCGAACTTATATAAAGAAGAAAGAGAACGAGTATTAGGTATATTTTATTCTAAGGAAAATCAGGGACAAGTATTAACCAAGCAAGTAGATTATATTTACAAAGAAATCCTTGGTATAGAAAGGTAGCGTTCTTTATGAGTTTGTTAAAGCTTTTCCCTACGCTAATCATTAAATTTATTCTTAATAGCTTTTACCGTTGCCTATGCTTCATCTTTAAGGTGAATCGTAATCGTGTTGTCTTTGCTTCCTATCGATCAACGGTATTAAAGGATAATCTGTTTTATGTTTATAACGAGATGAGAAATCAATTCCCAGAAAAAGAAGCAGTTCTTTTGTTTGCAACTTTTAAGGGAGGTGTAATGAGTAAGGTGAAATATACGCTTCATATGCTAAAGGGCTGCTATTACCTTGCCACATCAGGATATTTTATCGTGGATGATTATTATATGCTTTTGTATTTAGTTAAGCCTAGAAAGGAAGTCCAAGTGATCCAATTGTGGCACAGTGCAGGTGCATTAAAGCAGTTTGGCTTAAGTACAGTTGGGAAGCCTTTTGGGCCAAGCGCAAACTATGTAAAGCATGTACCGGTCCACGGGAATTATTCAAAGGCATATGTAAGTGCGACAGAGGTGATTCCGTTTTTTGCAAACGCATTTGGGATGGAAGAGCACCGGATTAAACCATTAGGTATTCCAAGGTCTGATTTCTTTTATAACGAGTCGGAAATTCAAAAAGCAAAACATACATTTTATCGGAAATATCCAATGCTTAGTCATAAAAAGCTGCTATTGTATGCACCGACCTATCGAGGGAAAAGCCATCATCAAGAGGCTTATCAAGTTCCATTAGATTTAAATAAATTAAAAATGGCATTAGAAGGTGAATATGCCTTGCTTATTCATTTGCATCCATACATGCGGAACGATGTTGTACTACAGTCAGATGAGGAGCATTTTGTTTTTCCTATCGTGAATGAGTTTTCTATTCAGGAGCTGTTAGTGATTGCTGACATCTTAATAACAGATTATTCAGCGGTGTTTTTTGAGTATAGCTTGCTTCATAAACCAATGATTTTTTACCCGTATGATATGGACGATTATCAAAAAGAACGCGATTTTTATTATGACTACCAATCGCTAGTTCCAGGACCGATTGTCAGGAGTACGGAAGAACTAATCGATGTGTTGCGTAATAATTCGCTTTCTACTGATACACTAGCTGCTTTTCAAAGCAGGTTTTTCGATCACTTGGATGGCAGGGCATCAGAACGAGTTGTTCAAGACATCTTCTCTTGATAGTAAATTTTTAAACATCGATGCACACCTAACCTCACACGAGACGCTAACTTAATGTAAATCCAGAAGAAAAAAGGAACATCAGCTTAACGATGTCCCTCCTCTTATGATTCCACGCCAAATTGAAACACAGTCTTTTTATGATACAATTCTCCCGCCTCAAGTCGAATAGAGGATAAGTCATTATGCTGTAAAGAAGCGGGAGAGCCTTGTGTTTCAAAGCATACACCTAAATGCTTTTTAGATAACCCTCCTGCTAGCTTTAATCCTGTCTGTAATCCGTTGGCAGTATACATAACCATCCCTGGTTGATCTGTCGTTATTGTCATTGTCCGGCCACTTACAGGTTCAGTTACCTTCACTTGTTCTTTCTTATTTTCTTGAAAGATAAAATAATGATCATAGCCACCTCCAACAATTCTGTTCTGAAGATGGTCTGACGAGAAGCCATCTCGTAACCATCTTCCATTTCGAAAGTCAAAAGGAGTATTGGTCACCGCTAGTCTTTTCCCGGTCGGAATAAGTTCGTTGTCTAATTCCAGAGTTTCATCGCTGGCAATAAACACATGGTGGTTATGAACCGTTGTATCAAGCTTGCCACGCAGGTTAAAATAGCTATGGTTCGTTAGTGTTAATACTGTATTTTGATCTGATTGTGCCTGGTAATCGATTTCAAGTTCATTCGCGTTGGATAGCGAATAAGTAACAACTGTTCGCAAATTTCCTGGATATCCTCCTTCGCCATCACTTGCTTCATGTATCAGTTTCACACAAGCCATATTATCCGTAATAAACGTCTCTACATCCCAGACAACCTTACTAAAGCTATGCGCTCCCCCGTGCAAATGATGATTGCCTTCGTTTGTATCCAACCTATATTGGACTCCATCTAGTGTAAAGACTGCATTGGCAGTTCTACCTGCTATTCTGCCGATTAGCGCACCAAAGTAATTAGGGTTTTCAACATACTCCGCTAGATTATCATAACTAAGTACAATGTTTTCTCGATTTCCATCCTTGTCTGGTGTAATGATCCTTGTAATGATTCCACCGTAATTTAGCAGGCTTACCTCCATTCCATGATCATTAACGAGTGTATAAAGCATCCATTTGTCGCAAACCTGCTTAGTTGCAATACGCATTCTGTTGACTCCTCTTTATGTATAAGAAATTAACAGGCAACCTAATTCTGCGCTGCCTGTTATCTACTTTCTTTCATTACTTTTTTAAACCATACTCTTAAGTCCAACTTTTTTAGCTGTTCACTGCATTGATAAAGCGTTGAAATGCTACGATGCCAGCATCTGTTTGTTTAAAAACACCTGCATCTTCAAGTACGCTGGCAAACTTTATGCCAAGCTCCTTTTCTACGATAGCATCTACAGTAGCTGGATCCTTCATGCTGCCATAAGTCGCTTTTAATTGAAGTGCCCATGCCTCATGGTGGGATGCAACATTACATGGTAAGTCTAATAAGAATTTTTTGAGCTCGGCGAGTTCGTCCTTTAAACGAGCTGGAAGGACAGCAAGTCCCACCACTTCAATGAGACCAATGTTTTCTTTTTTAATATGATGCTTATCAGCATGCGGATGGAATATCCCCATTGGATAGGCTTCGGTCGTGCGATTGTTGCGCAGGACGAGATCAAGCTCGAATTCGTTATTACGTCGCCTTGCAATCGGAGTGATCGTATTATGACGCGTGTCCTCAGAATATGCCAGCACATTAGCTTCCATATCTGAGTAGTTTTTCCACACATTTAAAATGTGTCCACCTGCCTCAGCTAGCTGCTCGGGATTAGCACTGTTTAAGCGAATGACTGATAAAGGCCATTTTAATATAGCAGCCTTTACTGATGGAAATTCCTTTAGATCGGTCTTCATTACAGAAGCAGCATTGGTCATTGCAAATTCATAGCGCCCCGCTTGATAATGATCATGACTTAAGATAGAACCACCGACAATGGGTAAGTCTGCATTTGAACCAATAAAATAATGTGGAAACTGTTCTGTAAAGGCGATTAATCGTCTAAATGTAGCTTGATCAATTTTCATGTCCCGATGTTCTTCAGCGAGCAGAATACTATGCTCATTGTAGTACATATAGGGAGAATATTGCAGATACCAATTTTCACCAAGCAGTGGAATTTGGATAACCCGATGATTGGCCCGTGCTGGATGTCCAAACCTCCCGTTATAGCCTTCGTTTTCTACACAAAGGACACACTTCGGATAGTTCCCGGATTGCTTTATGTCACGCTCTCTGCGAATTTGTTCGGGATCTTTTTCTGGTTTCGATAAATTAATCGTGATGTCTAAATCTCCGTAAGCACTTTCTGCTTTAAAATGAATGTTCTTTTGGATCCGCTTCATTTGAATATAGTTACTATTTTTACTTAATTCATAAAAGTAATCGGTTGCGGCAACAGGTGATTGGCTGTATTTTTCTTTAAATTGCTGTTGGATGACGGAAGGTCTGGCAACAAAACAGTTCATTATATTTGCAGATAGGATTTCTTTATTGGCTAACATATCTTCAATGACATGTTCAGAAACCGCCCAATCAACGATTGCCTCTAAGAGTTCTGGAATGGAAGTTTCCTCTGCTTCAGGCGCATCTTCAGGAAATGAAGAAATTCCAAGCAAATGCATGATGCGATTGCGAACGTAAATACGATCAACTGGTGTGATGAGTTCTTTATTTATTCCTTCCTTTATTAAACTTGTAATATATGCGTAAATCATGTTGTCACATCCGTTTCATAACCATTTGGATGGGAAGAATGCCATCTCCAAGCGTCTTCCATAATTTTTTTGATAGAGGTTCTAGTGGGTTTCCAGCCCAAGATGTTCTTTGCTTTGTCCGAGCTTGCGATTAACGTACTTGGATCACCAGGACGCCGTGGGCCAAGAATAGCAGGGATTGGCTTGCCGGTTACATCTCTTGCTGCATCAATCATTTCCTTTACTGAAAATCCTTGGCTACTACCTAAGTTGAAAATATCGCTTTTTCCCCCATCAAGTAAGTAAGTGAGTGCGCGTAGATGGGCATCAATAAGGTCATCAACATGTACATAGTCGCGAATACATGTCCCATCAGGTGTATCATAGTCTTCACCAAATATCGTAATATGGTCGCGTTGTCCTAGAGCCGTTTGTAAAATAATAGGAACTAAATGGGTTTCAGGGCGGTGATCTTCGCCAATAATTGCTGTTTCTTTTGCACCTGCCACATTAAAGTAGCGAAGGGGGACATAGGTAATGCCATGCGCCTCAGCGGTCCATTTCATTAATTTTTCCATTGTTAACTTAGTCTCTCCATAAGTGCTTGTTGGGATTGTTGGCATTGTTTCGTTAATTGGAATTGCTTCAGGCTCTCCATAAGTAGCAGCAGTAGAAGAGAAGACGATATGTTTTACATGATGCTCCACCATTACTTGTAGCAATACTTGTGTACCATAAACATTATTGTCAAAATATTGGAGTGGCTTTTCCATTGACTCGCCAACAAGCGAGTTTGCCGCAAAATGAATCACAGCATTGATCGCTTCTTTTTGAAAGACGTCACGTAAGAAGGAAATGTCACGAATATCTCCTTGATAGAAAATAGCCTCTGGATGGAGTGCCTGTCGATGTCCTGTCTGTAAGTTATCGACAACTACCACATCATAGCCTTGTTCCTTTAATTGATAAACTGCATGGGAACCAATATATCCTGCTCCTCCTAATACTAAAACACGCATGAAAAGTCCTCCTCAGATTTATAGTTAGCCGTTCTTTTATAGAACCTTGCTACTTTCAATTTTTTTCGCGCCATCGGCAATGCTTGCTATATAAAAGGTAGCACCATAGCCAATTTTCTTTTGATAGATGTCATTTACATGCTGTTGGAATGCTTCCTGCTGTTCTTTTTCAACGATGGCAATTGCACAGCCACCAAATCCAGCTCCTGTCATTCTAGCTCCAACAACACCTTGCTGTTTTTGTGCGGCTTCAACTAGCGTGTCGAGCTCTATACCGGTAACTTCATAATCGTCTTTTAAGGATTGATGTGACGCATTCATTAGATTTCCGAATGCTGTTAAGTTTCCTTCATGCAATGCTTCCAGTGCTTGAAGGGTACGTTGATTTTCTGTTACGGCATGACGAGCCCTTTTTCGGTTTATCTCATTGGTAATTAGCTGTTGATGGGAAAGGAAAAGCTCGTTGGTTAATTCGCCAAGGGTCTTGATTGAGAGCTGTTTTTGCAATTCCTCTAGTGCTGTTTCACATTGTTCACGGCGTTCATTGTATTTTGAACCTGCTAATGTTCGCTTTTTATTTGTATTCATAATAATAATGACATGGTTATCTAACTTAATAGGGGCATATTTATAATGGAGCGTTTGACAATCGAGAAGCAAGGCGTGATTTTTCTTGCCCATACCAATTGCAAACTGGTCCATAATCCCACTATTTACACCGATATATTGATTTTCTACCTGCTGGCCAAGCTCGATCATGGCTACACGGTCAATATTTAATGCGAAAAATTCTTCAAGTAAAACGCCAGTGACCATTTCGATGGAAGCAGAGGAAGAAAGGCCAGCGCCATTTGGAATATCCCCATAAAATAGAATATCCATCCCGGAATGGATGTCATAGCCTAATTTTTTAAACGCTAGAATCATCCCTTTAGGATAGTTGGCCCAGTCATGTTCCTTCGCATAGTCTAATCTATTTAATTGACATTCAATGATTCCTTTATCGGGGAAATTAAGCGAATAAAAGCGAAGCTTCTGATCTTGACGCATTTTTCCAACTGCATAGGTTCCAAATGATATTGCTGCAGGAAAAACATGGCCACCGTTATAGTCGGTATGCTCTCCGATTAAATTAATTCGTCCCGGTGCAAAGAAAACCTCAGGTGTTTCATTCGTTTGAAAAATAGATTTAAATTGGGTAATAAGGTCTGGTTTCATGTTAAAAACTCCTCTTTAAGTGATTTTCTTTGTTAAATTTTGTACACAGTAGATAGAATAAATTTCATAATTAGCAGCCATTACAGGACTAAGTAAATAGAAAGCTGAGTATTAATGCGTGAAAGCTAGAAGCGAAGTATCCAGCTGGAACCTGGATTGGACAACCTGCAACTATAAATATGATTCAATAACTTTATTAATTAATTTAATTAAGTCAATATTACAATGAACAATAGGTAATTTCAACACGTAAAGGGAAATAAAATGAAAGGGATTACAATAGATGACGTAAATGTGAATAGTAGCTCAACTTATCGCTTCGAAAGTAGATTTTTCATTAGGGGATAATAGGTTAATAGTGATATTGAAGTTGCAACCGTCCAACCTTTCTCGTAAGCTATAACTGTAATAGAAACAAAAATAGATTTGACGTTTTAACGACTTAGTGTTAGGATGTTAAAAGTTAATTAATTTAATTAATTAATGAATCATAACGAGGAAATAAGATAGCGTTTTCATTAAAAAGAGCATTTTTGAAAGCGGATACGAGATACATAACGTATACGAGCAAATTATTACATGATAAAAGGGAGGAGATTTATTGTGTCTTTTATAACCATTGCTTCATTTCTGTTGTTTACTGGTTTAGTTGCAATTATTTCTTATTTAAAAACACGAAAGGAAGATCTGACGACATCAGATGGTTATTTTCTTGGGGGACGTAGTTTAACAGGTTGGGTAATAGCTGGTTCATTAATGCTTACGAATCTATCAACAGAGCAGCTTGTCGGACTAAATGCAGAGGGATATGAATTCAGTATTGCATCAATGGGATGGGAAGTTGGTTCAGCATTAGCACTTGTTTTGGTAGCGTTTTATTTACTTCCACGATATTTAAAAGGTGGAATAACGACAATTCCTGATTTTCTTGAGGAACGTTTTGATCCAGGTGTGAAATTATTTGTTACGATATTATTTTTGTTCGGCTACGTCCTTAATTTAATGCCTCCCATTCTTTATACAGGTGCGGTTGCATTGCGAGAGATGTTTCATGTCCAAGATATTTTCGGAGTGGGCGATACAGCCGCTTTATGGATTACCGTATGGTTAATTGGTATTATCGGTTCAATTTATGCTATTTTTGGAGGATTGAAAGCGGTTGCGATATCTGACACGATAAATGGTATTGGTTTATTAATCGGTGGTTTGCTCATTCCTATTCTCGGACTTGCGTTTCTAGGAGATGGTTCACCAATTGCTGGCTTCCAATCGATTATTGAAAATACACCGGAAAAACTAAATGCAATCGGTGGAGATAAAGAACCATTGCCATTTTCAACGATGTTTACCGGGTTGCTTTTAGTAAACTTGTTCTATTGGGGAACTGCCCAGCATATTATGCAACGAGCAATTGCCGCAAAAAATTTAAAAGAGGGACAAAAGGGGCTATTAATTGCAGCATTTTTAAAAATGCTTGGACCACTCATTTTAATTTTGCCAGGAATTATAGCGTTCAACTTACTAGGTGATAAGCTAGCACCAATTAACGCATATACAGCACTTGTCAATCATGTATTGCCATTGCCACTTGTAGGATTTTTTGCGGCTGTCCTTTTTGGAGCAATTTTATCCTCTTTTAATTCTGGTTTAAATTCAACGGTAACGTTATTCATGTTGAATGTGTATAAGCCATACGTGAAACCGAATATATCGGACAACGTACTTATCCGGCATGGTAAAGTGTTTGGAACGTTGATTGCTATTTTTGCGATGTGTATGGCGCCATTGATTGATTTGATGCCACAAGGATTCTTTCAATATTTCCAAATGGTAAACGGTTTTTATAATGTACCGATCTTTACGATACTAATTGTTGGATACATGACAAAGCGTGTACCTGCCATTGCCGCGAAGATTGCACTGGGTGCATTCATTATAGTCTATGGAATTACACAATTATTCTGGGATACGGGAGTTCATTATCTTCATATTCTAGCAATCTTGTTTGTAGTTTGTACGGTATTTATGTTAATTATGGGTAAAGTAAAGCCAAGGGATACGGCGTTTGTTCTTGAAGATAAGAAAGCAGTGGATTTAAATCCATGGAAGCTTGCGTATCCAGTTGGTCTAGCCGCGATTGCTGTGATGATCATTATCTATGTAATCTTCTCACCGATCGGAATTGCTGTATAAAAATTAATTAAGCAAGGGAGGTGCCAAGCGATAAGGCATCTTCCTTTATAAATTTAATGTGCGTAATCATCGTTCGCTTTTAATCCTCCATTAACTAAACGCGTTTTTATGCTAGGCTATTCGAAATGCCCCTTTCTTGTGCTCTACGTTATAATGAATGATATACTGAAAAGTAAAGGTCAATCCATTCTCATCCTATGCGGTATATAGGTAACTAGAAATGATTTTCATCTCGCGCAATGCTCTATTTTAGACGTGGAAGTACATAATGTTCGGAGGAACGGCTATGCAACGTGGAACCTTTCAATTAATGAAATCTGTAAATAAATCGATTATTTTAAATAAAATACGGACAGCAGAGCCGATTTCCCGAGCTCAAATTGCCAAAGATACAAAGCTTACTCCGCCAACTGTCAGTAATATCGTGAAGGAACTAATCGATCAAGGATTAGTAGTAGAAAGCGATAGTGGACAATCGATGGGCGGTAGAAAACCAACCATGCTACATATAAATAGGACTGCTTTCTATATTGTTGGCGTTGATGCGGGCCCAGATAACATTGTTTCCATCGTTACTGACCTCTCCGGCACAATTATTAAGAGGAACGAAAAAAAGCTGCCAACACGTTTAACGAATGATACGTTTCTAACCTATTTGAAAAATAGTATTCATACAATAATCGCCGAAACACCGTTAAATCGTTCGGAAATATTAGGGATTGGCATCGGAATGCATGGGGTAGTTGATGTAGACAATGGGACGTCACTATTCGCTCCAAACCTTGGGTTAACAAATGTCCCTATTAAAGAAGCGCTTGAAGAAGAATTCGATGTTTTAATTAAAGTAGAAAACGATGCGCGTGCAATGGCACTAGGGGAAGCTTGGTTTGGTGGCCATGGTGACATAGATAGTATGGTTGCTGTAAATATTGGCCGAGGAGTTGGAGCAGGAATTGTAGTTGGTGGGAAGCTCTATCATGGCTCTCAAGACATCGCGGGAGAAATCGGTCATATGACGATTGACATGCATGGGAAGGTTTGTACGTGTGGCAATCAAGGCTGCTTGCAAACCTTTGCCACAGGCTCTGCAATTGCAGATCGTGCCCAGGAGCGCCTTCTAGAAAGTGGTGTTTCCGAAGCGATGAGGCTTACCGGTGAGAGTGTATATGCACTTGCAAAGGCGGGGAACACGATATATGAAGAAGTATTAATAGAGACAGGAGTTTATATCGGTGTTGGATTAACGAATTTAATTCATCTCGTCAATCCCAAAAAAATCGTTCTCGGCGGCGGTGTAATGAACAGTGCGCAATACATTTTGCCAAGTATAAAGCAAACGATTGCTCAACGTGCACTCACCCCGGATGCAAAGCAAACAGAGGTAGTCGTTACTACTTTAGGAGAGGATGCCACTCTACTCGGTGCTGTGTCACTATTGTTAGTAGAATTGTTTGAAAGAAAATAAAAGAGCTATTGGCTACTCTGCATTTAAGTCATTTGTAGAAACTGAAGAACCACATGAAATCAAGGATTTATACCTGAATTTTATGTGGTTCTTTTTCTATTTGTCCGCACGGAAGATCGCTGGATTATTTGAAAACACGCCATCTACTTCAAAATCTAGCAGCTGCTCATATCTTTTCGTGTCGTTCACTGTATACGGATATACCTTAAACCCATGCGCTTTACAGCTTTCAACAAATTCTTGGTCTGTATATACTTGATTTGGATGGATATTGCTTATCCGAAGTCCGCTTTGTTTAGCGTATTCCCAAGGGCGTAGCATCCGATAATAAAACAACATTCCTAATTCTAATCCAGGCTCCAAGGCTTGCACTTTTTGTAGAGCTAGATGATCGAAGGAAGAAATCAAGATATTTTCCAAGCGATTGTTTGCTCGAAGGCAATCGATAAGTATTTTTTCAATGCCATCGTAAATGACGGGAATATTTTTGATTTCAATATTAAGGATGATGTCTTTCGGGCAAAGGTCTAACACTTCCTGTAAGGTTGGCAGGGAAGTTCCTTTATACGCTGTTCCAAATGCAGCGCTGATATCGATTTGCTTTATTTCATGTAAGGTATAATCTTTTATTCGTCCTTTAACTTGGTTGTTGTAACGGGTAAACTTATGATCATGACAAATAACGAGCTGATTGTCTTTTGTAAGCTGGACATCCAGCTCGATCGCTTGTGTTCCGTGCTCTAAAGCTTTTTGAAAAGCAGGAATGGAGTTTTCAGGTGCTTCTGTTAATGAGCCGCGATGGGCGAAATTTAAAACCACTGTCAATCACCTCTTGAATTGAAAAAATAGATTGGTTTCATCATATCACAAGAAAGATATCGGGGGGCATTTGATTTTTGAGAAAGCTATGTGGAAGTCTTTTTCATTATGTGCTTAATCTGCTTATATACATTTTTTATGAGCTGCCAATTAAAACCGATAAATAATAAAATGGAAAAGAAGATACTAATCGCTAGCCATAGCTTGGAAAGAATAAAAGGCAGGGCAATGGAAATTCCAACAAGCGGAAATAAGATAGCCATATCCTTCTGAGGAAGCTCTACATGGAAAAGCTTGTTCGCCCCTTTTATTCGTAATAACCAAGTTAGCAAAAATGCACCAAATGTCGAGATGGCGATTGCGTATAATCCAAGAAGTGATATAAGAAGTAGGTTAATGACAACATTGACAAGCGCGCCGACTACAGTTGACCAAAAAATTTGGTTCGTTTGCTTGGCACCATGAAAACCAGCAGCCCAGAATAATGAAAAAGCATGAAATACCGTTCCGAGCATAAGAAAGCCGATATATTTCCATGCATCAAAATAGGAACTAGAAACAGCGATTGCTAATAGTGGTTTGGCAACAAGTGTTAGACAGATAACTGAGGTGATGATTAGTCTGAAGAATTGCTTGAATACATCTGAATAATAATCATCTTTATTCGTAGTATGGAAGGTAACAATCGCACTATCCTTCCAAGCAAGAGAGAAAACAGAATTAATTAAGAGGAGCATTGCTGGAATTTTATTAGCAACAGCATATAATCCATTCATCTCCATGCCGAGAAATGCGCTGATAAAGTAACGATCAGACATCGTTAAAATCCACCAGCTCGCAGCACCTGGAATAATAGGCATCGAATAAGCTAAAAAGTGTTTTAACAGTCCTTTTGAATAAACGGATAAAGAAACATACCGCTCCATTTTCATCTGTTTCCAAAAAACAAGACTCCCCACGAATCCAGAAATCATAGCCGCATAGAAAAAAGCCTCCACGCGAAGCTGGAGAACGAACATAAAGAAAAGCATACATAGGAGTGTAATCCCCATCTGAATGATGCCCATCATTGCAAACAGCTTGTTATATCGTAATCCCCTCGCACATTGTTGCATAAAGCTGTTTACAATAAGAATGTTAATAAAACCAAGTGCAGGCCAAGCGTACGGAAAGGAATAAAAGCTGAAAAACACAATCGCAAGCACATTAAACATAATCGTATTACGTATAATGGCAAGTATGCCTGTTGTAATTATTTCTGCTCGCTTCGATTCGCAATTTTCTTCTAAAAGCCAGCGATATACAGCAGCTACAAGCTCAAATGTAATAAATGGGGTTATTAAAGCTCCAGTCGTTGCAGCAACATCCCAAAGACCGAATTCGGCTGGTGAGAAATAGCGTGTATAGATTGGGAGCATAAGAATCCCTAAGACTCCTGTGCCAAGCTTAGCAAATCCGTAAATGAATGTATTCTTAAACAAATTATTCATCGCTTTTCGATTCCTTTGTCAATATCATGTTTCTGTTTTCAATAACAATTTATCAAGCTCCTGAAAGTGCTGTGGAGCACTGTTAGCTTGTTTTTGAATAGATAACGTATTTGTTTCCATACTAGAAGTGACTTCCCTAGAATCAAGCGCTGCTATTTGCTGGAGAAGGGCAAATGTGCCATTGTATTGAGCATCCTCCATGACATGTATCATTTTCTGGCTATATACGATTGGAAAGACAGGTTTCTCGTACACCCAACCAAGGATCATCGCGTGAAATCGGGTTGCAATAACATAGCAGGATTGCGCAATGATATGTAAGGTTTCTTCCATATTATGCTGGTAAAAATGCGTTGAAATGGAAGATCGTTTCGCTGCTGGAATAAGGTTTAGAATCTGCTTCACGGCATCTTCATCTCCTTCAAATGCACAAAAAGATGTAAGTGTAATCTGATAGCCTTCTTGAATTAGTGCAAGTGCAATATCGCGAATTTTTTCATAATACGGCTCATCATAAGCAGCAAACTCCTTTCGTGTAGATGGTTTTATAACAGATATAAACACATTATTTGTTGTTGATTGTATGCGTTCAGGTTTAAGTTGAAATACAATGTCATCCGCCTTGCGAACATTCGGAAGCGCTTGAAACAGCCGGTAGGAATGTTCTTCTCGAAAGCAAATGTCTGTATAAGCTGCGAACAATCGCTTGTAAGCATTATAAAAGGCTGGATCATCATAAGGTCCAAAGTTAGCTCCGAGTAGATAATAAGGTTTTTCCTTTATATGCATTTTCCTCCTCATAGCAAGTTCTTTTTTCCAGCCAACTCGTTGAATAAATAACGAACCACCAATTTGAACGATCCCATCGCATCGTTTTGACAACGCAATTGGCTTTGAGAAAGGGAGCTTTAGCGCTCTCCCTAGTAATCGTTTTCCTTTCTCAAAAGGTGTATCACTCGGGTAAACGGTTAAATTAATACATTGCTTAAATAGAAGTTCATATTTCTTTGGGGCATATAAAAGAAATTGAACGCTCGGATACCGTTCACATAACAGCTTTATAAATAAATCATCGCCAAGGTTAAATTGCGTATAGGCATAAATCATTATTTTTTTCATTGCAGGTTTCCTTTACTATTTTTTTCTTCTTTCAAATTCAATCTTTTTAAGAGATAGAATAACGGAAGCATTCTTGATTTTAGAAAATGCTTTGCTTTAAAAAAGACATAAATCCCTTGAGTAGAATGCTTGCGTATAAAGAATTTCATGAGACGGGCTTGAACACCACCCGAATAATAGCGCAGTTTATCTTCCGGAATTTCTTCGAGAATGTTAGTTATTTGAGCTTTCTTTTCTTCCGTAGAATAGTTGGATGCAGGATGGAACACATTATTTAAGCATTTCACAATACTATTCATATAAGATTGTTCAACATATTTTTTATTTGCTCCATGAAAAACTTGGTGCTCGATTAAAAATTGTTTTACACACGAGTATAAATACTTTTGGTTGTCCATAAGGCTGTTGTTAAAGCTACGAGACAATGTATCATCCTGAGAGATAACATAGTTATATAAGGGCTTGCTAATAAGGTACATAGCTTCACAGGTACGGATATAATCGAGATTAAACAATAAATCCTCTCCACGCTGGAGCCCTTTTTGAAATTGAATAGCAGAAGATTTTAAATTACGCGTTTGATAAAGCTTGTTGCAAGGGGAATGCAGTAACAGTTTGGTGTACAACATGCCAAATTGTTGTAAAAATTCTGCTTTAGAAAAGCTTCCATCTAAAGGTGGAATATAATTGGTATGCATCAATGACCGTTTTCCTTTTTGTAATGAGCGATATCCACAAATAACAAAAGGCGTATCACTGCTTATATGCTTGATTAGTGTTTCTGTCATGTCTCGATCGATATAATCATCTGCATCTACAAATTGAATATAATCGCCTGACGCTTTTTTTATACCATTATTTCTAGCTGTTGATGGACCAGCATTGGCTTGATGAATGACAATGACGCGTGGATCTAAGCGTGAGAAAGAGTAACAAATTTTCAAGCTGTTATCAGTAGAGCCATCATCAACTAAAATGATTTCAATATGTGGATAGGTTTGCTGTAGAATACTTGTTATGCAATGTGTTAGCTGCTGTTCAGCGTTATACACTGGAACGATAATACTAACTAGCTTATTTGGTTGCATGACTTCACCTTTCTTTCTCTCGGGAAGCTAATAATGGTTTCATCTTAACAGTTATTGACAAGCTAGCAATATTTATTCAAAAGCAGAAAAAGGAATGATTTTATTTTTTTAGGGAAATATTAAGGCAATGTAAATTTTATTGGAGAATTTTCGTTCTAACCTTTATAATGAAGAAAGAGAAATGAAAGTTCCTGTTTTGTTGATTGGAATGGCTTTTATAATGAGGTGGCCAAATTGATTAATATTATCGTGTTAGCATTTTTATCATTTATAACATCCTATTTCTTAACACCGGTGTTAATTAAACATAGTAAAAAATTTCATTTATTAGATAAACCGAATTACCGAAAAGTGCATAAAGAACCGATCCCAACCGCTGGTGGACTAATCATTTTTATTAGCTTTTTAGTCGGCCTTTTTGTGCTTCAACCATATAATGATTACCATATTGCCATTATTTGTGGTGCTGTACTCATTATTATTTTAGGGATTTTTGATGATCTATATACGCTGTCACCAAAGGTTAAATTTGCGGTACAGTTTTTAGCTGCCGGACTTGTCGTATATTGGGCTGGCTTGCAGGTTGAGTTTATTAATTTACCGTTCGGTGGGCAAGTGGAGTTTGGTTTTCTAAGCTCCTTAATTACATTAATATGGATTGTTGGAATTACGAATGCAATCAACCTTATTGACGGCTTGGACGGGCTGGCGGCAGGCGTTTCTTCCATTGCGCTTTTTACGATTTCGATTATGGCTATTATCATGGGAGAGGTTTATGTAGCGACAATTGCCATCATTCTCTTTTTCAGTACACTTGGCTTTTTGCGTTATAACTTTTTTCCTGCAAAAATATTTATGGGTGATACAGGAGCATTGTTTTTAGGGTATATGATTTCCGTATTAGCGTTGCTCGGATTTAAAAATGTAACGATCATTTCATTCGTTATTCCTATCTTTATTTTAGGGGTACCGATTTCCGATACATTAATTGCGATGGTCCGTCGCTTTATTAATAAGCAGCCTATGTCCAGTCCAGATAGCGCTCACTTGCATCACCGCTTAATTAAATTTGGATTTACACATAAGCAAACGGTATTATTTATTTATGGATTAAGTACGATGTTTAGCTTAGCAGCGATTCTCTTTTCGATGACAACGGTTTGGGGCTCTGTATTAATTTTCGTTATTGCAATGCTTGTCATTCAAGTATTAATTGAGAATCTAGAGCTCATTAATAGTAACTATAAGCCGCTAACGAATTTTGTTAAGGGGCTACGACATAAGCAATAAAAAGAAAAACCTTTTAGCATGGATGCTGAAAGGTTTTTTGCTGTAATAGGGGAGGTCTAGAGAAATAAATGATCCATGCTTCCGTGGGAAACATGGATCATTTTGTATTAATGTCTTAATTTGGGCTTGCATGCTCTGTTGTACTAGCATCATTAGGAGTTGCAATAGATTTTACATCTAGATGCTGCTGTAGGAGTTCTTTAGTTTCTACAAGCTTTTCTTCGTCTAACTTCCAGAAATACATGCGCTTTGGATTATATACCCAGTAGTCCTCTCCTTCAAGAGAGTATGAGTCGATTTTTAGATTTTTACCACTTGTGCCATAAGAGATAAAGCTCTTCATGTCACTAAAGCTCATATTCGTTGTCATATTACTTCCAACTGCTTCCATCACGTCATCAATTTTTAAGATGGAGTTCATCGAAACCGCTTTTTTAACAATTGCTTTTATGATTTCCTGCTGTCTTTTTCCGCGCTCAATATCGTTATCGAGCTTACGTGTACGTGCTAGAGCGAGTGCTTCCTCTCCATCAAGTTGCTGTTCTCCAGGCAAAAGATGAATAGCTCCTGCCACATCATTGGAATCCTGTTCTCTAAATTCATATGGTACATCCACTTTAATACCATCAATTGCATCGACGACATCAATAAAAGCATTAAAGTTCACCTTTACCCAGTAATCAATCGGAATATTTAACAAATTTTCTACCGTTTCAACAGCAGCTGTAGTCCCACCTTTACTATGGGCGTGATTAATCCTTGTTTCACTGCCATCAAAAGGAATGTAGACAAGTGAGTCACGAGGTATACTAAGCAATTTCACGCTTTTTTCTTTTATATTTAGTGTTGCTACCATCATTGTGTCTGTTCTTGAATTGTCCGCATTATTACGGATGTCACTCGCATCAACACCCATGATCAAAACGGACACATTATCATCACTTGGATTGACCACCTTGTCACGAAGCTCTGATTTTTCTCTTCCATCATCTTGATAGGATTTTGAAAAAACGGAGTCTGCCGTTATATATAGGTAAGTGAAATAGGAAAAAGCGGATAAAAAAACGAGAAGCGGAACGGCGATAAAAAATATTCTTTTTCTAAGCTTACGTTTTTTAACACGTCTCACAATCCGTGAATTTGACGTTGGTTGTTTATACATTATAAATTCTCCCTTTGTGTATAGGTATTTCTAGTCTCTGCTTTATTGGCAGTGTTATCATTATTTTCACATAGAAATTTTTGCCCGATAATGGTATCATGTATCATGATAAAATAATAGATTGCTAATGTTAAGCGAATGTAAAGCTAACCTTTATTTTACTATGAATTCAGTTTTTCGTAAATTGCTTTTTTATTACATCTATAATAATTAGACGTTACAATTGTCGACAAACCTAAAAAAACGTAGTGTAAAATATTGGATGTGGGGAGTTTTACGATGACCATTGATAAAGCAGAGAGGTTACATGAAATGAAGCATCATGAAACAGTTTCCATTATGGATATACAATTTATAAATATGACAAAAAAGGACTTTCTTCATCATCAGCTGTATCCACGTTTAAATCGACAGCAAAAGTGCTTTGTTGTGACAGCAAATCCAGAAATTGTCATGCAAGGAAGAGCACAACGTTCTTATAAAGAAGTGCTCCAGTCAGCGGATTTTGTTACGCCAGATGGAGCGGGGATATTACTTGCTGCCAAGTATTTAAAGCAGCCATTACAAGAAAGAATTGCTGGCTATGATTTAATGCTTGACTTATTAAATTTTGCGCATGTACAAGGGTTACGCTGTTATTTTCTTGGAGGAAAGGACTATATAAATGAAAAAATGGTCCTTGAGGTAGAAAAGCAATTCCCTAATATTACTATAGTCGGACATCAGCACGGATATACAGACATAAATGATCCAATGTTAATTGATGATATGCGTAAAGCGGCTCCGGATTTAGTATTCGTTGCTTTAGGAATGCCTAGACAGGAGCAATGGATTGCTCATCATATCGATGCTTTTCAAAAAGGATTGTTTATAGGGGTCGGAGGGAGCTTCGATACCTTCGTTGGAGAAGTAAAGCGTGCACCACAGAAATGGATTAATTTAAATTTAGAGTGGTTATACCGCATTATTAAACAGCCTTTCCGTATAAAAAGAATTGGCAAGGCGTTTGAATTTATTTTTCGAATCCTGTTAAAAAAGAGCTAATAGCTAATAAGCCTTATGAAAAAAGTGAATTTTTTCGTAAGGCTTTTTTAAATGGAAATGGAAAAAGTCTCTCTTTGTTAGTGTATTCGAATAGAAGTATGAAATGGTGGCAGGTTTTTAACTGCTTCAGCTGGTATTAAACGATATGAGAGAATATGAAGCGCCCCTTTTTTTCGCCCACCTTCGATATTAGCAGTGAAAGGAGGTGGGGGAGATGGCAGTAGCAGATATGACGAATTCGCAGTTGCGTCTTGTTCTATATGATGGAGACGACGCCATCACAGGGAAGCCGATTTATAAGGCAAAGTCGTTCAACAATGTGAATTTTGCTGCGACAGCAAATCAATTGTATGCTGTTGCAACGGCAATTGCTGGCTTACAGCAACGCCCGCTCTACAGAATTGAACGAAAAGACAGCTCGGACATTCGTCAAGCATAAGAAGCACGTTTTAAAAAAGGGATGATGGGAGGGAGAATGAGATGAAAAAGTTGGAGCTTAAGTTTGAGAATGCGGAAGGAAAGACAGTCACCTATGCATTAGATAAACCACTAGAGCCTGTGGATCCTACAGAGGTTTCACGAGTAATGGACGAGATCATTACACAAGGAGCATTTACATCGAAGGGTGGAAACCTCGTTGCTAAGAAAAGTGCTCGTGTAGTTGAGCATATTGTAGAAGAAATTCAATTAGTATAACGATCACCATGTTATGATTCTGATGTGAACAAGACCAGCTCATAAAGCTGGTCTGTTTTTTCAACGAAGGAGGGAAATGGAATGGACGCTTGGATAAAATTCATAACTGAGGTTGGCTTTCCAATCGTAGTAACCTTTTATCTACTCCATCGAATTGAAAGTAAATTAAACTTGTTAATCGAATCGATCCATACGTTACCCGAAAAACTAAAATGATTAACTAAGAAGCTTCGAGTGATCGGAGTTTCTTTTTGCGTTTGAAAGGTACTTTTATTTAAGGAAAGTAATAACAGGATAAATTACATTTGCTGTGGGAACTTAAAGAAGCGAAAAGCGAAATGAGGGATGTAAAATTTGAAACGTATTCTAATAAGCGTTCATTCATGGCAAGAAAAGGAAGCAATATATTAAAAAAAGGGTTGAAAAATGAAATGTCCAGTAAGTTGCTCGATAAACGTTAAAAGTTTGCTCAATATTTCACAATCTATCCATGGTATATGTCGGCTAGGAGAATTACAATATAAGTGTACTAAGAAATGCATTTTGAAAGGAGATCTTATCCATGCCTAAAACTATTTTTAAAGCAGCAGCATATTTACAGGAAGGTGTAAAAGTAAAGGTGAAATCAAGAAATTTTGAAATAACAGTAGATGAACCGGAAAGCCTCGGTGGAACTGATACAGGAATGAATCCAGTAGAATTAGTGCTCGGTGCATTAGGTGCATGTCAGGCAATTGTTGCTGGTGCGTTTGCAAGAAAATTTAAAATGGAATTCACCAACTTCTGGGTTGAAGTAGAAGGCGATCTTGATACAGATGGATTTTTACAAATAGCAGATGTACGAAAAGGGTATAGTGACATTCGTTACAATATTCATATCGAAACGGATGCACCCAGAGAAAAAGTAGAAGAATTTGTGGCATTTATTGAAGATACTTGTCCAGTAGGTGATACATTAGCAAATACTGTAAATTTAAAGCTAAATAAAATCATTATTGAAAATGAATAACTTTCTTTAAACGATAGTATACAAAAGCTCCTATTCTTAATGTTGAATAGGAGCTTTTTTGTTGTAGATGATAAAAAAGTCATCAATTAAAAATACTTCGGGGAAATGGATTCAAGCGGCGTTCCGCTACGCAATTGTTTCTTTACTACTAACTTCCCACTAAAGCAAAAGCATTATGTTAAAAGCAGAAAAAATAAACAGACATAAAACCTGTCCTAAGTCGAATATCATATGACAACGAACTTTATTTTAAATGAAGGATTGCATGGTAAGAAAAAAGGGTAGTTACAAAAAGGGGTGGAGAATCATGATGTGTTTTATTTTTTAGAAAAGGTTGTAGGTATTTATGCATACTTGAAAATAAGAAAATATAGGGGTGAAGGATATGTCTGAATTTTTAGCAGAAATGATTGGGACGATGGTGCTAATTATTTTCGGAGCGGGTGTTGTTGCTGGTGTTGTATTAAAAAATTCAAAAGCAGAGGGTGCTGGATGGGTCGTCATAACAATTGGCTGGGGACTTGCAGTAGCAATGGGCGTATATGCGGTAGGAAGTATATCAGGTGCCCATATCAATCCAGCAGTAACAATCGGATTTGCTGTTGCAGGTGAATTCCCTTGGGAGAAGGTGCCATTGTATATCGTGGCACAAATGATTGGGGCGATGCTTGGCGCAGGGATTGCTTTCATCAACTACTTACCACACTGGAAAAAAACAAAGGACAAAGCGGCTAAGCTTGCAGTATTTTCAACAGCTCCAGCAGTTCGAAGTCCCTTTTCAAACTTTATTAGTGAGATGGTAGGGACATTTGTCTTATTAATGGGGCTCATGTTTATTGGAGCAAATGAATTTACCGAAGGATTAAATCCACTCATTGTTGGTTTGCTCATCGTCGCAATCGGTATGTCATTAGGTGGTGCAACAGGATATGCAATCAATCCAGCGCGTGATCTAGGACCAAGAATTGCACACGCACTACTTCCTATTCCAGGAAAAGGGGATTCAGACTGGGGCTATGCTTGGATACCAGTTGTTGGACCAATTTTTGGAGGGATTTATGGTGCGTTATTTTATCAAGCTTTATTTTTAGGTAACTTTTCTGCGCTTTTTTGGATAATGAGTGCATTAACAGCCATTGTAATCGTTGGTGCAGTGAATGCAGAATTGAAAAAGGGACGCTCTTTCGCAAATGACGTAGAACAAAAGCTAAGCTAGGTTGGACAACGCTGTTTTAGCAACGAAAAAAAGCAAACGGTTACAAAGATAAGGTATTTTTCGGTAGAATATGTTTATATAAAAAATGAAGACAAACAAAACATCGTTGAGCGATTAAAAAAGTCATACGCAGATATATTAGAAAATAGGAGGAGATTCTATGGAACAGCAATATATTATGGCGCTCGATCAAGGAACTACGAGTTCTAGAGCCATTTTGTTTAATCATGCAGGAGAAATAGTCGAAACTGCCCAAAGGGAGTTTGAGCAGTTTTTTCCAAAGCCAGGCTGGGTAGAGCATGATGCGAATGAAATATGGACATCGGTACTAGCGTGTATATCTGAGGTGCTACGAAAGGCAGATGTTGAGCCAACACAGGTGGCTGGTATTGGTATAACGAATCAGCGGGAAACGACGGTTGTTTGGGATCGACAAACAGGAAAGCCAATCTATAAGGCGATTGTTTGGCAGTCAAGACAAACCGCGCCGATTTGTAATGAGTTAAAGGAACAAGGATATAATGACTTGTTTCGTGAAAAGACGGGCCTGTTAATCGATGCGTATTTCTCCGGGACGAAGGTGAAATGGATTTTAGATAATGTTGATGGAGCACGCGAAAAAGCGAATAATGGCGATCTCATGTTTGGAACGATTGACACGTGGCTCGTTTACAAGCTTTCAGGAGGAAAGGAGCATGTTACAGATTACTCTAATGCTTCGCGAACACTGATGTTTAATATTTATGACCTTAAATGGGACGAGGAGCTGTTAGATATTCTTGGTGTGCCAATGAGTATGCTTCCTGAAGTTCGCCAGTCATCAGAGGTATATGCGAAAACAGTGAATTATCACTTTTTCGGTCACGAGGTTCCAATCGCAGGTATTGCTGGTGATCAGCAGGCAGCATTGTTCGGGCAAGCCTGTTTTGAAAAAGGCATGGCAAAAAACACTTATGGAACAGGCTGCTTTATGCTCATGAATACAGGTGACAAAGGTGTTTCATCCGAGCATGGCCTACTAACGACACTTGCCTGGGGTGTAGACGGCAAGGTGGAATATGCATTAGAAGGAAGTATTTTTGTTGCAGGTTCAGCTATTCAATGGTTGCGTGATGGCTTGAAGCTGATCAATAGTTCACCGGAGAGTGAAGCTTTCGCTAACAGCGTAGATTCAACGGATGGGGTTTACATGGTACCAGCATTTGTCGGTCTTGGAACGCCATATTGGGATAGTGATGCCCGTGGTGCTGTATTTGGCTTGACACGAGGGACGACAAAAGCCCATTTTATCCGCGCGACATTAGAATCACTTGCCTACCAGACAAAAGACGTCCTTGATGCGATGATCGCTGACTCTGGAATCCATTTAAAAAAGCTCCGCGTAGATGGCGGTGCGGTAAAAAATAATCTACTCATGCAATTTCAAAGTGATATGCTCGGTGTGCCTGTTGAACGCCCCGTAGTTCAAGAAACAACTGCTTTAGGAGCGGCATATTTAGCAGGCCTTGCAGTAGGATATTGGCAGGATAAAGAAGAAATCGCCAAGCAATGGAAGGTCGACCAGGTCTTTGAAAATACGATGGAAACAGCTCAAGTAGAAGAATTGTACGGCGGCTGGCAAAAAGCAGTTGCAGCAACACGCTCATTTAAATAAAGACTAACGTGCGTGGACGCAGATCAAGTGGGATAAACGACACAACGAGCTGGAACAAGGTGACAGTCGAGCGAGAAAGGGCTGAAGTCGATCAAGAATCGTGTGAAACGATCAAGAAAGGGCTCAACTCGATCAAGAACCAGGGTGAAACGATCAAGAAAGGGCTCAACTCGATCAAGAACCACCCAATTTCACATGAGACGGCCTGCCAGTTTTTATTCTGAGAATCAGTTAATGCATTCAATCATGCCACGCCACTCCATAGCCATCCACCTGAAGAGGAAAGAAACACCTCGCCAACCAAGGCGAGGTGTTTTCATACTGATGACAGGTTATTCCTCTATTCCATAGCTAATCAAGTTTGTAAATATGCGGTATCCACCTGGCACCTGGTTATCAATTTGTCGGTAAAAGACGAGGTTTGTATATAAATATGTTCCTTCGCCATAATTAGCGAGGAGAATTCCACCATCAAATGCTTCTTCGCCTGGGTCTGCCATCTGAACGAAGGTTTCATATTGATCGCTCCAATTCATTGGAAAATACAGGCCGCGTTCCTGTACCCAATTGTCCCAATCACGATCGGTTATGGTATTTGGATAGTTGAACAGCTTATGATTTGGCTTGGTCATGGTTACGGCTGCATTTTCATCTGTAACACGCCATTCAATCGAAGGCTGACCAATTTCGAGCTGATAAGGCGCAGAGCTATTCGTATCCCAATTGTCCCAAGGCTTATGATATTGCACAACTAAGTGTCCGCCATTTTCTACATATTCTAGTAGGCGAGGATTGTTTTGAACGAGATCCTCGCGTGAAAGGTTCGCTCGAATTCCAGTGACAATAGTATCATATTGAGTTAAGTCGCCAGTAGCTAAATCGGTTTCAGTTAGCTTTGTAATATCAAATCCAGCATTTTGAAGGTAGTCGGCAACTTTATCAAATCCACTTTCAATGTAACCAACTTTCAAATTATCTGGCTTTAGTAATTCAAACGCTACACCATCTGCCTTAGCTTCATATAAGAAATAGGAATCGTTAATGTGCTCATACTTTATTTCCTGCACCGTTTTTGTAAATGTTTTCCCATTAGCACTCGCAATTGCATCAATAGAAAAATCGCCTGCTTCAACCTGAGCCGGTGGGTGAACTGTAAATGTCAGCTCTTTTTCCTCAAAACGGTTATGAAACGTTACTTCTTGTTGAGTAGGCTCACTCGTCCAGCCATCTGGAAGTTTTAATGATACGTTTCCATCTATTTTGCTGTTCGTATAGCTTTTAACGTTCACGCGGACTGGAATTTCCTCCTGCACCGCAGCGGTATTCACCGTAATATTTTCCGGATCTAGCTTTACGCTTAGCTCTGGAAGTACTGAAACCGTATTATCAAGATCAACAACCTTCACAGTTGTTACGCCTTGTTCTTTAAAGGATACCTCCGCTTGCACGATTGGATCATCATAGGCTGCAAACAATTCAGCATCCTCAGGTACATTTACTTTAAAGGTTACTGTTTTTGTTTCATTTGGTTTTACATGTTTCAAATATTTTTCATTTTGCTGGTTCCAGCTTTCTGGAATAGCAATGCCCGCTTTCATGTGGTGTATTTTCTTTGCTCCCTTGTTTGTAATGGAAACAGAAATAGTTGCTTCTTCTCCTGGCGTTAGTACTTGTGAATTAATATCCGTTTTAACCTCAAGGTCGGCAGCAACAAAGCTAACGTCCTGCAGCTGCTTTTCCTTGATTTCCAGCTTATGCACTAAATCGTTCTTCACTGTTTCCGATAAGTCGGCCCGTTCGCTAAATTTCAATAGCTTCCGAACATCTTTTAAAGCTTGTTGAGATTTTGGCAATACGTGTGCACGATTTGGATATGCTTCAACAATGTCCTCGAGCGCTTCCTGTAATGCTTCGAGTTGTTCACTAAGACGTTCATTGTCAGCTTCAACGACTTCTGCCCAATCCTCAAAATTATACGGAATTCCGCTGAAAAGGTCTGCTTCTTCATCATTTAAAACTGACGCTACAAGCTCTAGGTGCGTTTGGCGTGGCTCAGCTGGAATGTCTTTTCCCATCCCTTGGCTTTTATGCATATAGCGAGATGCTTCTCCAAGCTGTGGGTAAGTCATGTCATAAATTGGATCATAATCACCTATTTCAATGGAAGTTGTTGCTGTTTCCTCAGATACTGCAGGTAAATAAAACTTTTTCACTTGCCAAACGTGTAGACCATCTTCAAGGTGCTCTGGAAAAACAGATGGATCTGCGGCATCCTCAAATGCTCTTTCACTTAAAATTGTCATTGCCCGGTGATGTCCATGCTGGCTGTTAACGTTGCGGAAGGAGGGCATAACAATGTCTGGTTGGTACGTACGAATAAAACGAATCAATCGTTCATACGTTACTTCTTCGCCCCATTTTTCTAATGTTTCATTCGGTGACTTAGAAAAACCAAAATCATAAATGGCGTCAGAAGTTGTTTCACTTAAATGGAAAGCCTTCACGCCAGTAATTTTTGCAGCCTCCACCATTTCATTAGAACGAATAATTCCAAGTGCGTTTCCTAGTTCATTGCCTATTTCATTTTGTCCACCTTCTCCGCGATTGGCAATTAAGCTAGCAGTTTTCACGCCAAGACCTCTTGATAAATAAGCTAAAAAATCACTGCGCTCATCATCTGGATGCGCCCCCGTGTTTAAAAAAGTGACAGTTGTCTGCAACGGGTTAACAACATTCCATAGCTCGACATCATGTTTCTCACTAACTTTGGCAAAACTGGATGTTGGTAGAAGTGTAAGGAGTGCAACCAACAAGATATAAAGTGTTTTTTTCATTTTTTGTAACCCCTTTCATTTTAGTGTATCCTAATTAAAACAGTACCTCCTTTTCGCAATAAGTTGGTTAGTTAAATATACTAACTAACCAGTCAAGCAATACCACTGCTAATATTTTAAACCGTAGCATGTACGAATAATGTTGTAAATATTACAAAAGTTCTATTTGTTTACGATTAATAGGTCGTAAGTAAGAAACACTTTACTTATAAAAACATAAATCAAAACATCCATGCATAGCTTATTTCTAAGCCTGCGAAGAAACCGAAATCCAAATAAAAAATATTTTTTAATAATTTAGTACTTTACAAATGATAGGGCTTTCATATATTATGTTATACGACAGATGGTTAGTAAGTAAACTTTACTAACTAAAGTAAAAGTAAGCACATGAAAAAGTTACGAGGGAAAAGGAATGAAATAACAAAATTAAGGGGCTTATGCAATGCAGAAAGGAAATGCAGCGTACATAAAGAATATGAACAAGGAAATGATTCTCCAATGTGTAATAGACGAGCAATCTACATCTAGAGCAATGATTGCGAAAAAGCTTAATTTAAGCAAGCCAACCGTTTCAGCGCTTGTGAACCAGCTTATTGAAGAAGATTGGATTCACGAAATGGGTAATGGTGAATCGTCAACAACTGGAGGAAGAAAGCCTGTTAATCTCAAATTCAATCCGAAAAAAGCATATGTGATAGGGATTGATATTGGCGGAACAAAGGTAGCATCTGGAATTACTGATTTAAATGGAAAAATATGTTCCTACCGTGTTTTTTCGACACAGGAACATATGAAGCAGGATCGACTGTTTGAAAAGATTCGAGATCAAATTGAAGAAATGAAGGCCGAGCTCGATATTGATGACAAATTAATTCTTGGTATGGGAGTTGGCATACCAGGGGTGACGAATGTAGAAACAGGAATTGTCCATGAGGCACCAGCTTTAAAATGGAAGCGTTTTCCGGTTCGTCAAAAACTAAGTGAGATATTTCCATATCCAATTTTTGTAGATAACGATGTAAATATTTCAGTGCTAGGTGAGCATTGGAAGGGTGTGGGCAAAAAGAAGAACAATCTTATTTACATTGCAATTGGAACAGGAATTGGAAGCGGTATCATGATTAATGGAGAACTATACCGTGGAAGTAACTATGGTGCTGGAGAAATTGGCTATATGGTAACAGATAGGGAATACGCGAACAGCTACCACCCTGTATATGACGGTTATGGCTTTTTAGAGAGTGTTGCTGGCGGAACTTCAATTGGGGATGCGATGACAAGCCGGCTTGGAAAAGAAATAACTGCAAAAGAGGCTTTTGAGCTTTATCGAGCAAAGCATCCGATTGCAATAGAAGTGATTGATGCAGCAATCGAAAATCTTTCCCTAGGAATTGCCAACTATATTTCATTACTAGATCCAGAGATTGTCATTTTAGGAGGTGGTGTTAGCGAAGCGTATTCATTGATTGAGCAAAAGATGAAGCATATCATTGAACGTTTTACACCTAGAAACTGTGATGTCGTTCGAACAACCTTTGGAAGAGAAGCGGGCGTTATTGGAGCTGTCGCACTGTTTTTGAAGGAATACGACAGTATTTTTAATATTTAATGGAGAGGGGTTATTTTAGTGAAGAAGATTAGAAAAAGTGGCTTAGTACTTATTATGGGAATCATTTTTAGTTTCGTGCTAGCCGGGTGTATGGCTGGTGGAGATGATAAAAAGGATGATGGAAAAGATGCAGCAAAAGATGGAGATAAAGAGCTTGAGGAAAAAGTAGTCGTTTATTCTCCGCATGGAAAAGATATTTTAAGTGATTTTGAAAAGCAATTTGAAGAAAAGTATGGCATTGAAATGGAATTTTTAGATATGGGATCACAGGAGATTCTTGACCGTGTGCGCTCGGAAAAAAATAATACCCAGGCAGATGTATGGTGGGGAGCTCCTCAAGTAAACTTTGATCAAGCGAAGGATGAAGGACTTTTAGCAGAATATAAGCCTTCCTATGCTGATTCAATTGATGAAATGTATCATGATGCAGACTGGATGTGGTCTGGAACGTCTATCACACCAGAAGTAATTTTATACAATTCAAAGGAAATTTCTGCTGACGAAGCGCCAAAGGATTGGGACGATCTACTAGATCCGAAATGGGAAGATGAATTAATCATTCGTTATCCATTAGCATCAGGAACGATGCGTACCATTTATTCCTCGATGATTTATCGTACGTATAAAGATACAGAGGATCCGTCAGAAGGCTATGAATGGTTGAAAAAGCTAGATGCAAACACAAAGGAATATTCAGCAAATCCAGAAATTATGTACAATCAAGTAGCTAAAGGTGTAGGTACTCTATCTGTTTGGAATATGCCAGATACAGTCATGCTTGCAGAAGAAAAAGGCTATCCGTTTGATTATGTTATTCCAGAGAGCGGTACACCTGTTTTAACAGAAGGTATTGCTATTGTTAAAGATGCACCACATCCAAAAGCAGCTGAAGCATTTTACGAATTTGTTAATACTCCGGAAGCAGCTAAGCTGCTAGCAGAGAAGTATTATCGTATTCCAACGCGTGAGGATGTAACAGATCTTCCAGAATGGATTACAAAAACAGAAATTAATCCAATGGATATTGATTGGAAGCTATTCCAAGAAAAATCTGATGAGTGGATGGAGCATTGGGATAACAACATTAAAAATGCAAAAAAAGATAAAAGTGAGTAAACACAAGTAAACTAGTAATCTAGGTGGAACGAATTACTCTTAAGTCGTTTCACCTCATTACTAGGTAATAAATGAACCATCAGGATGAAGGAAATAATGCTTTTCTATTTCCGGGAGATAAAGGGAGTTGTTGTTCATGTCAACAGTGCATTTATCAGAAATAACGAAGCAATTTGGTAGTGTAGAGGCAGTTAAGAAATTAGAGTTGACGATTAAAGAAGGCGAGTTTTTCACATTTCTAGGACCTAGTGGATGTGGAAAAACAACAACTCTTCGTATGATTGCCGGCTTCTACTACCCTACAAAAGGTAAAGTCAAATTCAATGAGAAGGATATGACTACCGTTCCACCAGAAAAAAGGAATACAGGCATGGTGTTTCAAAACTATGCATTGTTCCCTCATATGACCGTCTTCGAAAATGTAGCTTTTGGCCTTAAAGTAAGAAAAGTGAGTAAAGCTGAAATTAAAAAACGTGTAGAGGAAGTTCTTAAAAAAGTTCGACTTGATCAATATATTGAACGGCAAGTTAGCCAGTTAAGTGGTGGACAGCAGCAGCGTGTCGCACTTGCTCGTGCATTAGTAATCGAACCAGATATTCTATTGTTAGACGAACCTTTAAGTAATCTTGATGCACGATTGCGTGATGAAATGCGGGCAGAGATTTTACGCTTACAGCGAGAGTATGGGATTACAACGATTTATGTTACCCATGATCAAGTTGAGGCATTGTCGATGAGTGATCGAATTGCCGTGTTTAATTTTGGTGAATGTCAGCAAGTAGGTACACCAACTGAAATTTATAATGAGCCAGTAAATGACTTTGTCGCTGAATTTATTGGCGAAACAAATTTACTTCCAATTCAATTTGAACAAAAAACAGAAAATCAAATCATTTACCATTCAGAGCAACTAAATGGTGCTGTGCATGTACAAAATACAACAGGAAACATTGCGAAGCATGAAGAAAGCGATGCATTGTTAATGTCGATTCGTCCAGAGGCAATAATGGTATCCACAGAGGAATTAACAGGGGAAAATGTTTTTTCTGGAACGGTTGAACTCGTTCAGTTTACTGGTGCAGCTGTTCATACGACTGTAATGGTAAATAATTCGATTAAGATCCAGACGACTGGCTTGAATCAAGGGCCAAGTACATATTTAAAAGCAGGTACGACAGTATACGTGAAGCTGCCAGCAGACCAAATTAGAGTGGTTCCAAAGGCAAAGGAGTGACATGCATATGTTAAACGCAGAAAAAAGAAAAACGATTCTACTGTTAATACCTGTTGCCTTAATTCTAATTGGCTATGTACTGTACCCATCGATCGAAACGATGCTAGAAAGCTTTAAGAAAAATGGTGTTTTTTCATTACAAAACTATCAGGACTTTTTCGGAGCTAAATCAGCAGCAAATTTTGAAGCACTTTGGAATTCCGTATATATTTCTTTGTTATCAGTCTTTTTTAGTGCATTAATTGGTGTTCCATTAGCATTTGTTTTTAATCGATATGATTTTCCAGGTCGGCAATTTTTTTCGAATATCGCAATTATGCCGATTGTTTTGCCTTCACTTGTTGGCGTTATGGCGTTCATGTTTTTATATGGAGAAGCAGGACTTGTTCCAAATGCGATAAAAGACTTACTTCATTTAGAAAATGTCCCATTTAGTATTGGAGGCATTTCAGGAATATTAATTGTCCATGCATATACGATGTATCCGTATTTCTATATGACGACATCTTCTGCCTTAAACAATCTCGATCCGTCACTTGAAGAAGCCGCGTTTAATCTAGGTTCAAGTCGATTTAAAGTGTTTTGGAAGGTTACTTTTCCATTATTAACACCCGGGCTTGTGGCCGCATCGCTTTTAGTGTTCATGGTTTCCATGGCTTCTTTTAGTGCGCCATTTTTACTTGCGGGAGGATACCGTGTATTAAGCTTACAAATTTATTTTTCTAAAATAAATGGTGATTTAGAAATGGCTGCCACACAATCGGTTATTCTATCCGTTGTATCGATTTCTTTCTTGTTGTTCATGCGCTGGTATCAAGGAAGAAAGGATTATCGAATGGCAAGCAAGGGAATTGGGGCGCATCGCAGTGAGGTAAATAACCCGCTTTTAAAATGGTCGATGGTAACACTCGGAATTATCGCGATGATTGTTCTCCTATTACCACATGTCACATTATTAGTATTGTCTTTAGTGCCAGAGGGGGCTTGGACATGGCAAACATATCCAACAGCATTTAGCCTCGAAAACTTTAAATTGCTCTTTGAAGATCCGAATATTTGGGATCCAGTCAAGCATAGTTTGATCATGTCATTTCTTGCTTGTTTTGGAGTCTTTATCTTTGGAATTATCACCTCCTATGCTTTAGTAAAACGAAAATTTATCGGGAAAAACCTACTCGATATTTTAGTAATGATTCCGTGGGCACTACCAGCAACAGTTGTTGGGATGAACTTAATTTTGGCATTTAACGAACCATCTGTCTTTTCTTTTGGGAAAATTTTAGTAGGAACATTTTGGATTTTACCGTTAGCCTATTTTGTGCGATTTTTACCATTAGTTGTACGATCAACGAATGCCGTTCTAGAACAAATGGATGATTCCATTGAAGAAGCTGCACAAAATTTAGGAGCAAAATGGTTTTATACATTTCGCCGTGTTGTGATTCCAATCATAATGCCCGGCGTATTAAGTGGGACCTTGTTGGCGTTTGTGCAAGCAGTCGGCGAATTTCCAACTTCCGTATTACTGTACACGTTAGGTAATAGGCCAATTTCGATTGAGATTATGAACCAGCTGCGCATGTTTAACTTAGGGCAAGCAGCAGCATATGGAATGATTCAGGTAGGTCTCATCGCAATCGTAATGTTCATTGCTTATCGATTCTTTGGGGTTAAAACCGAAAACACTTTGTAGCCCGTTCTGGGTAATGAGAGGAAAATGTTGGTGGAGACTTGAGCGAGCGTTTGGAAAGAGTTGCTGGGGTCAATCAAGCTGGAGTTGAGTCAGGTGGAATTGTGTTAGATTCAATCGAGAAGTAGTTGGAATTGATCGAGTGCAATGTAAAGTCTCTCAATCTCGAATCTTCAAGATAGTTGAACGCTAGCTAATGTTCAAAATCAATTTTATCTAGTTTCAAGAGTTAAAGCTAGATAACAAGAAGGCTAAATAAACGACAATCACAATGTAAACTTGAGGTGCTTTATAAATGAGTTCATTTAAAGATCAGTTTGAGCAAGCAGACGGTTTGAAATTTCCTGGGAAAACATATGTAGAAACATTACTTCAGCCAGTGTTCTACGATCAGAAAAAGTATCTATTTGATGCCATGTTTTTAATTCATAAAGCACATACGACGATGCTTTCCGAACAAGGGATATTATCTAAGTCAGAAGCAGAACAGATATTAAAAGGTGTTGCAGAAGTTGAAAAAATGGATCGCGCTTCGATTGAGTATTCAGCTGCATACGAGGATTTGTTTTTTTTAGTTGAGTCACGAATAGGTGAAATTATTGGACAAGAGCTTGCTGGGAAAATGCATATTGCAAAAAGTAGAAATGATATGGGAGAGGCGATGTATCGGATTGTGCTGCGTAATTATTTACAGGAAACCATTCAAAATACGGCAGCACTTAGTGAAGCAATCCTAAATCAAGCAGAGCAGCATGTTCATTCGATTATGCCTGCCCATACACATACACAGCCAGCACAGCCGACCACGTTTGGTCATTATCTAGTAGCGATTTATGATAGTTTGCAGCGGGATATTGAGCGATTAAAGCATGCATATAACACGGTAAATCAATCTCCAATGGGAGCAGCGGCGATAACTACTTCTGGATTTCCTATTAATCGTGAGCGGATGGTAGAATTACTTGCTTTTGATGGAATGATAGAGAATTCCTATGATGCAATTGGTGCTGGAGACTATTTAATCGAGGCAGCGCAAGCGCTTGTAAGTACCATGACAAATATCGGAAGATGGCTACAGGAGTTTCTAAGGATGACTTCCAAGGAAGTAGGATTATTACGCGTTTCGGATGCGTATGTTCAAATAAGTAGCATTATGCCACAGAAGCGAAACCCTGTTTCTATTGAGCATTCGCGATCGATTGCATCGAGTGCAGCGGCAGAGGGATTAGCTGTTGTTCATATGATTCACAATACACCATATGGTGATATTAATGATACAGAAGATGATTTACAGCCGCATTTATATAATGGCTATGAAAAAGCAAATCGTGTGTTACGCTTGATGCGCGCGGTTGTACTAACAATAACCTTCAACAAGGAACGAGCACACCAACAAGCAAGAGAAAACATGATTACGATAACAGAGTTGGCTGATGTTTTAGCACGTGATTATCGTGTGTCGTTTCGAAAGGCACATCATAAAGCAAGTATTATAGCCCAAAAAGCACAGGCACAACAAAAAGAGCTATATGAAATATCAATTCACCAAGTTAATGAGTGGCTCGAAGATATTGAATTAACGGCAGAGGATTGGCAACAAATCGTAGATCCAACATGCTTTGTAGAACGTAGAAAAGTAACAGGCGGAACAAATCCTGCAGTTGTATCTGATATGATCCAACGAAGGAGAAAGGTAATGCAAGCATAATAAAGTATAGTCATGCGGAAAGACGATTTGTTTTAGGACAAATCGTTTTTTCAAACTCGAGCGAGAAACGGCCAATTCGAGCGAGAAAGCTGTGAACTCGAGCGAGACCGAACAAAACTCAATCGAGATCGGATGAAACGATCAAGAATCATCCAATTTCGATCAAGAATCGCTCGAATTCGATCAAGAACCACCCAAATTCGATCGAGAAGCGGGTGAAACGATCAAGAACCATCCAAACTCGATCAAGAACCACTCGAATTCGATCAAGAACCACCCAAACTCGATCAAGAAACACTCGAATTTGATCAAGAACCACCCAAATTCAATAAAAAATCCCTTCGTCCGAAGTTTGGGCGAGGGGATTCGCATTTTCTGTAACTGTTTCCTAGTCTTTTTGCCTGCGATATTAGATATCCTCACTTCATCCCCCTTCCGAACTCCCGCCTCTAATTCATTTGCCCTAAGTAAGCTAGGCATAATCTATCAATTTTCAGCAATAAAAGGATTCTATCTTGACTATGAAGCTAGCATTAACCATTATTGGAATTATCAAATAATAAAGGAGGGTAGCTACATTTTTAAGCGTAGGATTATATTTTGATAGGGAGCTGAAATGAATGAAGAAGGTATTAAGCTTTACAATGGTATTGATGACGTTTCTTTTTACAATGCTTGCAGGGACAAATCTTGCTTTTGCAGCTTCAGAGCAACCTACTTTAAATCCGAATCGAATACTGAATGTAGCACACCGCGGCGCATCTGGGCATGCCCCAGAGCATACGATGATAGCCTATGAACTAGGTGAGGAGATGCATGGGGACTATATCGAGCTTGATCTACAAATGACAAAGGATGGCGTACTCATCGCGATGCATGATGAAAGAGTCGATCGGACAACAAATGGGACAGGCTATGTAAAAGATATGACTTTAGCAGAAATCAAAGCGCTAGATGCAGGTTCTTGGTTTAATGAGAAATATCCTGATAAAGCAGATCCGGATTTTGTTGGCCTCGAAGTACCGACGCTCGAGGAAGTTGTTCAAGAATTTGGTAGAGGCTCGCGCTACTATATTGAAACGAAATCGCCTGAGGTTTATCCAGGGATGGAAGCGGAATTAATCAGAATACTAGAAAAGTATAAGCTACTCGGAGTTAATGGCCCTTCGAGTAAGGTGCTACTACAATCCTTTAGTCCACAAAGTCTACAAATCCTGCATGAGCTCAATCCCAATGTGCCACTTGTGCAGCTAATTTCCTATAAACAGCCTGCAACGATTACAGATGAAGAACTAGAGGAGATTAAAAGCTATGCAGTAGGAATTGGGGCAAGTCATACGAAAATTGACCAGGCCTATGTAGAGAAAGTAAGAGCACATGATTTGCTAATGCATCCATATACGGTTAACACACGAGCCGATATGGAAAAAGTACTCGATTGGGGTGTAACAGGAATGTTTACCAACTACCCTGATATATTGAACGATGTTCTTAAAGGCAGAAACGATTAAAAGTAATAATTAAATATTGTTAAAAAATTTTGTTTATTTTGTATTTACAAAAATGAAAACGTTTGCTAAAATAAAAACCAATTGAATATCTCTCAGAGAATCCAGGAGAAGAGAACTAATTGAAAACCCTTTCTTACTTATCAAGGGGGGCTCTTTCTATTATTCTCTTCTTTTTTAGGGTTAAGGGAGATATCAAAATAAAGGGGGAACAACATTGAAAAAAGTCTTATTCTACGCACTGTCTGTTTTGTTTTTATTCAGTATTTTATTATTATCCGCATGTGCTGGTGATAGCTCAGGGGATGGTGGAGAAGGTGGAGGGGATAAACCAATTACACTTTATTCACCGGAAACACCAGATTTAACGAAGGAGCTAGCACAAAAGTATGAAGAGCTGTATGGACAGAAGGTAAATGTTGATTATGCTGGAACGAATGTGTTGGTCAATAAGATGATGGCGGAAAAAGGGAATCCACAAGCTGATGTTTGGTATGGCGGAGGTGGAATTCTACCATTTGAAGCCGCTGTAGATAAAGATATTATAACAAGCTATATTCCGAAAGATGCTGAGGATTGGGAAGTTGTCGAAAATGGCATTAAGATGAAGCATCAGGATGGCTATTATGTGGGAACAGAAATGTTTGTACTCGGGTTCTCTTATAATACAGAGCTCGTTTCAGAGGAAGAAGCACCAAAGACATGGGAGGATTTGCTAGATCCAAAATGGGAAGGAAAAATTCAATTTTCCAATCCAGCAGCATCTGGTACTGCAACATTAATGGTGTTGAGCTATATGATGGAGCATGGCGAAGAAGCTGGTTGGGAATATTTCCAAAAGCTTGCTGCCCAAGCAAACTCAATTCCTGATTCTGGATCTGGTCCAACAAAGGGAGTTGCAATGGGAGAGGCACATATTGGGATTGGCTTTGATTTTATGGCATATGAACACCAAGCAAATGGGGAAACCGTTGATTTCGTTGTCCCAGAGAAAACCCCAATCTTAGTAAACCCAATTACACTTGTAAAGGACGCTCCAAATCCAGAGGGCGGGAAAAAATTCATGGATTTCATGCTTGAGAAAGAAGCACAGCAAATTTTAGCAGATTGGTACCATATTCCAATTAATCCAGATGTAGAATCAAAAACTCCGTTATCATTGGATAAGATTAAGGAGCATGCAGTTGATCTAGATATTGATTGGGTTAATGAGAATTATGACCGTATTCGCAATGAGTGGAAAAATAAAATTAACTAAGGGGAAGTTGATAGTATGGGGTCAGTTGTAGTCGAACAACTAACAAAGAATTTTTCAGGGGTAACTGTACTTCAAAACATAAATTTGGACATTAAAGAGGGCGAGTTTTTTGCCCTCCTTGGTCCTTCAGGCTGTGGGAAAACAACGACAATGCGCTGTATAGCCGGTTTTGAAAAACCATCAAGCGGTACGATAAAAATTGGTGATACGAATGTGAATAAGCTGGCACCAAATCAACGCAACTGTGGAATGGTGTTTCAGAGCTATGCATTGTTTCCACATATGAATGTATTTGATAATGTTGCTTACAGTTTAAACATAAAGCACTTAAGAAAGAGCAATGTGTTCAAAAAGCTTGGCGTTTATACCCGAATGCTTAACAGTAAGATAATGAAGTACCCAAAGGATATCGAACAAAAGGTAATGGATATTTTAGCGTATGTTGAGCTTACCGATCATGCAAAAAAACTAACGAGTGAGCTTTCAGGTGGGCAGCAGCAGCGTGTTGCGTTAGCAAGGGCTTTGGTGATGGAGCCAGATGTGCTTTTAATGGATGAACCATTATCCAACCTTGACTTAAAGCTACGGCATACGATGCGAAACACGATTCGTAAAATTCAGCAGGATTTAAAGATTACGACCATCTTTGTAACGCATGATCAGGAAGAAGCGATGAGTATGGCTGATCGGGTAGCAGTTATGAAGGATGGCGAGATCCTGCAAATCGGTACGCCTACAGATCTATATAGTAATCCGAAAACACCGTTTATTGCTGATTTTGTCGGAACATCAAACATTATGCCTGGTACGGTGTTAAACCGAGAAAACGGAATGACGACGATTCAAATTGGCAACCAACAAATTAAATCGACGCTTGCAACCGAACTCCAGGAGGTGCAAGTAGTCATTCGGCCGGAAAATATTAATGTCCTTGATGAGAAGGAAGCCGATTATGATAATGCCTTTGAAGGAATTATTCAGGTTGCGACGTATCTTGGATCAACCGTGCGTTATGACGTTAAAGTTGGTGAACATGAGTTAGTAGTCGATACGACGTATGAATCTGGAGATAGCATCTTATCCACTGGAGCCAGTGTTAAATTAAGTGTCTCTCCAGAGAGGGTGTTGCTCATATGAATTGGCTAAAGCAAACCTTTACCGGAATTGGAATTGTACGATTGCTTGTTTATGCATTCTTTATTTTATTTTTAATCCTGCCGTTAGTTTCTGTATTTTTAGTTGCCTTTACAAATGAGCCGATTAATTTATTTGGATCGCTTATTAGCTTGGACACGATGCAGACGACGATTGAGCAGTTTAAAAATGCGACACTCGATAATTTTAAGGAGATTTTTTCACAAGGGCATTATTTCGATGCATTAAAAAATAGTGTGTATCTTGCCTTTATGGTTTCTGTTATCGTTTTACTTATTTGTGTGCCAATTGCATACGGGATAGCACGTACGAAAATGCCCTTTAAACGGACGATCAGTGCGTTATGTACCATTCCATTAGTTGTTCCAACCTTTATTTCTGCATACGCATTTATCATTATGTTTGGTAGAGCTGGTTGGGTGACTTATATTTATCAAGCGCTTGGAGGAGAAGGATTACTAATCGACCCTTATTCGATGACAGGAATTGCAATTGTGCAAGTATTCTTCTTTTTCCCATACGCCTTATGGCCAATGGTAGCAGCGTTTAAAATTAGTGATGTCTCACTAGAGGAAGCATCACGAAATATGGGAGCAAAAAGCTGGCTAACCTTTATTACCGTTACATTTCCACTAGCCATCCCTGGAATGCTTTCAACAGCTTTAGTCATATTTTCGGTGAGCTTTTCCGATTTTGGTACACCGATTATTTTAGCGCCAACCGACTTGAACTTATTAGTTGTTGAAGCGTACCGTGAAATTGCTGGATTTTTTAATTGGGGTGGAGCAGCGATTCTAACGGTCATTATGATTGCAGTAGCAGCGTTTGTTTATTGGATGCAGCATGCATTTTTCAAAGGGAAAAACTATGATGCTGTATCAGGAAAGCCAAAGCAAATAAAGCTGAATGATAATAAAGCATTAACAATTTCACTATCCGCATTTTCAGGTTTTGTTGTCCTCGTACCATTATTGGCGATGGGTACAGTGTTTCTACAATCCATTGCAACGACGTGGGGAAAGGATCCACTGCCAAACGGATATACACTAGCACATTATAAGACAATTTTTACTTCTTCATTGGGTAATATTCAAAACAGCTTAATTCTTGCCTTTGGAGCGCTTGTGCTAAGTGTAATAATTGCAACGTTTGTTTCTTACTTTGTAGTAAGGCAAAATGCAGCGTCCTTAGATTTTATGACAACCGTACCGTTAATTGTTCCTGGAATTGCATTCGGTATCGCGCTTATTCAAACGTTCAATACAGCACCATTACAGCTTACAGGCACAGCCATGATTCTGGTTATTGCTTATACGATTCGTCGCATACCGTATATGATACGGTCAACCGTTGGTACGATGCAATCGATTAAGGCGGATATTGAGGAAGCCGCAGTAAATTTAGGTGCGTCCTCGTTAACTGCGGCAATTACTGTTATTGGCCCATTAATGCTACCAGGTATTGCAGCTGGATCGATTCTCGTATTCGTAACGGTTATTAAAGAAACGAGTGTTTCTATTTTAATGGCTCCAGCAGAATGGGCACCAATGAGCTTAGCTATTTTTCAAAATGTGCTAAGAGCAGAATATTACTCTGCTGCCGCGATGTCGATTGTACTTGTTGTGCTTGTTATCGTTTTACAAGCAATCGCCAATCGGCTTACGAGCAAGCAATCTTCATAATAAATTAAGGTGAAAAGTAGAAGCATTATCATGTGTAAACATCTTTAGGAGGAGCATGCATGAAAAGGGGATTCATCTTTGATTTAGATGGAACGGTATACGTTGATAATAAATTGATTGATGGTGCAAAAGAAGCAATTCATGCATTAAAGCAACGTGGGGATGAGGTCGTTTTTCTAACCAATAAATCAATTGAGACGATATCAGCGTATGTGGAAAAGTTATGCCATCTAGGTATCCACGTAACAGAGAAATCTGTTGTTAGTTCAAACTATTTAGTTGCGCGCTATTTAAAGAAGAAGATGGGAAAAGAAGAGAAAGCAATGGTTGTTGGAGAAGCACCATTGGTGGAGGAGCTGCAACATGCGGGAATAAGCCTAACAACCAATAGCTTCGAAGCGGATTATGTTGTTATCGGCTGGGATCGCGCGTTCACGTATGAAAAGTTAAATGATGCGTTTCAAGCGTGGCGTAATGGTGCGAAGATCGTGGCAACAAATCCGGATCGCACCTGTCCAGTAAATAATGGCCAAATTCCTGATTGTGGTGCCATGATTGGCGCATTAGAAGGAGCGACAGGAGAAAAAATAGAATTAATTCTAGGAAAGCCTTCCCAGCTAGCGGCCAAGTTCATTGCCGAAGAAATTTTACGGCTTCCACCCGAGCGCTGTTACATGGTTGGCGATCGATTGGAAACCGATATAAAGATGGGATTGGATTATGGCATGAATGCAGTACTCGTTTTATCGGGAATTACGGATAAACATATGGTAGAAGCATCCGTCTATAAACCAACATTCATTTTGGATAGCATTCGGTATATTTCAGACCTCCCGCTTAAAGGTCCAGATTCCACAGCTTCGGATTACCAGACGATATAGCGAGCGCGCCAGCTTCTAACCCTTGCATAATTTCATTTTTGTTGCTTACGAGCCCACCTGCGATAATTGGCAGGTGGGTTAATGCTGTAAGCTCATCAATGATATGCGGCATAATTCCAGGAAGTACTTCAATGGCATCCGGCTTACATGTATGGGCAATTTCGATTCCTTTTTTCATCGCATTGCGATCGATAAGAAACAATCGTTGAATCGTTAGTAACCTCGCTTCCTTGGCCATCTTGACCATATTACTTTTTGTCGTAATAATTCCCGCTGGTTGCCAAACATCTGCAATATATTGAATCGCACTTTTTGAATTCGATAGACCTTCAATAAAATCGACGTGAATAAAGCATGCTTTATTCGCTTTCTTTATTTCTTCTACATAGTCATTTACGGTCATAAGATTACCGGTCAATAGAAAGATAATGTTAGAGTTTGCCTGCAAAGCGATAGGTAAATCGCTCTCTTCTTTCACAGAGGCAATAACTTGTGATTGGACAATATCCACGATTTTGCTTCGCATTTCTTATTCGCCTCTCCCATAGTTAAGTATAAAGTAAATTGTAACATTGTTTTGTAATAGTTAGAATAGTTGATTTAAAAAGAAGGGTATTGAGAAATGCTTTTTCTTCAAAGTAATCAAAAATCGAGTATAATATGTTACTTGTATACTCGATTATAACTTTTATTATTTTATTCTCCACATTTCCTATAATCCTTATTAAAGCACGTTTGTTCTACACATTGGAAAAAATGTATCCCGAGCTTTTTTATTCCTATAGTAGAATGCTGCTCCGCCAGTTATAAGAAGAAGTGAACCAGCTGCTAATACATAGTTATACGTGCTATTAACGGCTTGCTTGTTCTTTCTATCCTTGTTTTTTAAAAGCGTCTTCAACATCCCTTGAACTCCTTTCTATGTGAACGCTATACATGAGATTTTTGGCGTTCTTGTTTTTTATGTGGGGTCATTTTCAAATGGCGGAGGGTTTTTTTCATCGTTTTTAACTGTAGTTTTAAATTTGGATTTTTCATTTTCAACTTAATCACCTCACAATCGATATTATTGTCAGTTTGAAATGGTGTTTGAAAATTCCAAGATGACTAGATTTTTCGGTTACTGTCATCATACATGAGAGATATTAATGGAGCATGAAGCAATGGTGAAGATATTGTAAAGAATGCCCTCTGTGTTTTATTCGATAGATATCCTCATAAAGTGCTTTTTTGTATGAAGTCCATTTTTGCATTTTCCGCTGTGTTTTATTTGGTCTTATTTCTTTATGCGGAATTTAATATAATCTATATAGGACATAATAACTATAACTAAATAAATGATTTTCTTAAGGAGGTGGCATTATGGATCGTCGAAGTATGGCAGTTTTAAATCAGCTTGTCCAATCAGATTCTTATATAACTATCCAGGAGTTAGCTGCAAAGTTCAATGTATCAAGAAGGACGATTTATAATGACCTTGAGAAAATAAACGATTGGCTTAAAGAAATCGATTTACCTGGTGTTAGACAAATAAGAGAAAAAGGAATTTATTTGGACCAGAACGTAAAGGAAAATATTAGCTCGAAACTGACGATATCGGACAATTCATATTATGAGTTTTCTCATGATGAAAGAAAAGCATGGATTTATATTTATGTTTCGATAGCAGAAACTCCATATTTTTTAGATGACCTTAAGGAGTTATTCCAAGTAAGTAGAAACACTGTTCTAGACGATATCAAGAAGCTAAAAGAAGAAATGGCATTGGAAGACTTAGAATTATTTTCTGAGCATCAGCGCGGCTATCAGATTTCAGGCGACGAAAAAATTATTAGACGTACGTTAATTCATTATTTATCTTTTGTTACCCCTGATAATGGATGGTATAGCCTTATCAACTCGCAAGAATGGAAAACGGAAGATTTACTTCTTCCCTATTCAATCTTTAGTTACGAAGTATTAAATACGTTGCAACATCTGTTACATGATTATGAAAAACAGTCGCGCATTGAAATTACAGATGATGTTTTGAACAGTTTAGTTATTTGGTTCTATTTGTTTTTATATCGTATTAAAAAAGAGAATTATGTAAAAACAGATCCAATTGAAAAAGAAGTTATTCTTACGACAGAGGAATTCAGTGGTGCAAAGAAAATATGCAATGCCCTTGCGAACCAATTACGTTTAGATATTCCAAGTGATGAAGTCTTGTACTTTTCAAAATATTTATTAAGTGCAAAAGTAAACTACAGCCTAGATTTACAACTAGAGAACCAGGAAATGAAGCTACTACGACAAGTGGTAGAAAAAATGGTATCTGAATTTCAATTATATGCAGCAGTTGACTTTCCAGAAAAAAGCCATATGATTCAGAACCTGCTATTGCATTTAAAACCAGCGTTTTATCGGATTAAATACGGTATAAAAATTGACAATGTCTTATGTGATTCAGTCAAAGAAAATTATCCAGAGGTATTTTTGCTTACAAAAAAAGTAATCCATCACTTTGAAAATTTAATTGAACAGCCTGTTCATGATAATGAAATAGCATATATTGCCATGCATTTCGGTGGTTGGCTCCGAAAAGAAGGGGTTGTACTAGAACGAGCGAGAAAGAAACTGCTTATTGTTTGTACGAATGGATTAGGTACATCGCGGATGCTAGAAAGTCAATTAAAAGGATTATTGTCAGATATAGAAATTATTGGTGTAACTTCTATTAGAGAATATGAAAAAATGGAGATTCAAGTGGACATTATTGTATCTACTATCCCGCTTCCAGACAAAGGAGTTCCTGTTTTTGTCGTTAGACCTGTGCTTAGTAATGAAGATAAAGAAGCATTGCTAAAAAAAGTTAATAGTCTTTATAAAAATAAGAGTAAACAACAAATATATTCCGTTGATACGGTAATGGATATTGTTCGGCGATACGCCCAGATAGAGGATGACCAAGAATTACGTAAAGAGTTAAGAAGTTATTTTCAGGCACCAATTATTATCGATGATAAGAAAAGAAAGCCTAATTTAAATGTATTGTTACCTGAAGGTCGTATCGTCACGAATGAACGAGTGCATGATTGGAAGGAAGCAATAAAGCTCGCTTCATCGTCATTGATTAAGCAAAATTTTATCAATGAGACGTATGTAGAAAAAATGATTGAAAATATTATATCTATGGGGCCTTATGTCGTTATTTCCGAGAGCTTTGCACTTCCTCACGCCACTGCATCAGACGGCGTATATAAAACAGGAATGGGCTTACTCCATTTACAAGAGTCGATTGATTTATTAGGGAAATCAGTTCAAGTATTTATTATTTTAGCATCGTTAGATAATGAGCAACATTTAAAAGCTTTATCTCAACTCACAAGGCTTTTATCTGATAAAGAGAATAAAAAGATTGTTCAATCAGGAAATAGGAAAAGAATCATACAGCTTATTAATAACTTTTCAACAGATTAAGAAGATAGGAAAGGGCAGGTGGTTAATATGAAATTCTTAGAGGCAGATCTTATAAAAGTAGATGTAGTTGTTGAAAGTGCAGAAGAAGCAATTCAGGAAGCAGGGAATCTGTTGTTAAATGCAAATCTCATTGAGAAGGACTATGTGGATGCAATGATTAAATCATATCGAAAAAATGGAGCTTATTTTGTTTTAGCACCACAGATTGCCATTCCGCATGCTAGACCAGAGGACGGAGTTAATGAAGCCTCTGTCTCCTTCGTAAAGCTTAAAGAACCAATCAATTTTGGTAATGAGATGAATGATCCTGTTCAATTAGTTTTTGGACTAGGAGCATCCAACAGTGATGAACATTTAGCATTACTAAGAAAACTGACAACTTTATTAAATAATAGTAATAATGTTGATGTGTTAAGAAATGCTAAGGGATATGAGGACATAAAAAAATTATTTTAGGAGTGTGATTTCAATGATAAAAGTATTAACAGTTTGTGGATTAGGACAAGGGACAAGCTTAATTTTGAAAATGAATGTCGAGCAGGTTTTAGGAGAGAAAGGAATACAAGCAGATGTCGAGCACACAGATGTTTCCTCAGCTTCTAGTATGCAAGCTGACTATATTATCACGAGCAAGGAGCTAGCTGAAAGCTTACAAGATCACAGTGCAAAGGTTTTTATTGTAAATAATTATTTTGATATGGATGAAATTAATAAAGCGATTGATGAAAACATGGTAGGTTAAGCAACATTCATATATAGCCTAAAAAATTAATATGAGGAGGTTAACAAAATGGAAGTTATTTTTTGGTTTGCGAAAAACGTTTTTGGAGAACCAGCTATTTTATTAGGATTTATTGTACTTTTAGGTCTCTTATTGCAGAAGAAAACGGCAAGTCAAACAGTAAGTGGTACCTTTAAAGCAATAATTGGGTTCTTAATTATTGGAGCAGGTTCTGGTGTAATTGTTAACGCTTTAACTGTATTTGAGCCATTATGGAAAGAGGTATTTAACCTATCTGGAGAACCTCTTGGAGACTTTATGGGACAAGAAGGTTTTAATGCTAAATACGGAAGTGCTGTCACTTTGGCAATGACGTTAGGTTTCATCATTAACGTTTTACTCGCTAGATTTACGAAGTTGAAATATATTTATTTAACTGGTCACATGATGTTTTGGACAACAACGATTTTTGCAGGAATTGTTATTCAAGCAGTTGGTGATGTTTCATTTATAAAATTAGTGATATTTTTAGCTGTTATTATGGGATTGTATTGGACAATACAGCCAGCACTAACACAGCCTTTTATGCGTAAAATCACTGGTAATGACAATATTGCATTAGGTCATACATCAGCATCTGTAGCTTTGTTAGGGGCTTTAGCTGGTAAATGGTTAGGTAATAAAGAAAATGATTCTGAGAAAATTAAGCTTCCAAAGGGTCTCGAGTTTTTAAGAGATTCTAATGTAATTACAGCAATGACGATGGGGCTGCTTTTCCTGGTAGGAGCAATCATTATTTCCTTTAAAGACACACCAGGTGCACAAGAGCTCATTGCGCAAGCAGGAGAACAAAACTTTATTGTGTACGCATTGATTCAATCGTTTACGTTTGCTGCGGGTATTGCAGTAGTTCTTGTTGGGGTTCGTATGTTTATTGGAGAGATGGTACCAGCGTTTAAAGGGATCGCAACGAAGATTGTTCCAGGGGCAAAGCCTGCTCTAGACAGTCCAGTTGTATTTCCATATGCACCTAATGCCGTAATTCTTGGTTTCTTAGGAGCATTTGCTGGAGCATTAATTTGGTTAGTTGTCCTTGGAAATACGGTTGGTTATATCTTTGTTCCAACAATGATTGTGTTATTTTTCCATTCCGCTACTGCTGGTGTGTTTGGTAACGTAACAGGTGGTGTTAGAGGTGCGCTAATGGCAGGTTTTATTACCTCTACCGTCGTTGCTTGGGGTCAGTTTGTAACAGTGAAAATGCTATTACCTGATACAATTCCTGATACAGCAATGTGGGCTGCGGACTCAGATATGTTTATATTAGGACCAATCATTCGGTTCTTAGCACAGTTATTGTTCTAGATAGGAAGATAAGAGGGGGGATTGGCTTACTTTCCCTCCTTTTTAATGAAATTGAAAGGAGTATGGTATATGAGTTTTATTCGGACATTTACTGGTGATATTGATCCCACATCATTGGGGTTTACTTACTCTCATGAACATCTTGTTTGTCGCCCTCCTTATTGGGTGCAAAAAGAAGCAGATGATTTACTGTTGGATGATAAAGAGAAAACAAAACTCGATGTACTTGATTTTAAAAACTTAGGCGGACAAGCAATTGTTGATGCTACCGCAATAGATTATGGTCGTGATGTACAAGCTGTGAAGGAAATCTCCGAAGAAACTGGAGTAACAATTATTGGTACAGCAGGGTTTAATAAAAGCTTTTTATGGAATGCCCCACTTCCAGAGCATTTAAAAGCTGTAATTGGAGAATATGCAACCTATTATGAGTGGATTGACAATACACCGATACATTCCTTAACAGATTTTGTTATTAAGGAAATTGAAGAGGGCTTGGAAGGCACGCTAATTCGTGGTGGGCAAGTAAAGTTTGGAACAGGATATAACCGAATAACCCCTTTAGAAGAAAAGACGTTACGTGCAGTTGCACGCGCCTATCATGAGACAAAAGCACCTGTTCATTCGCATACAGAAGCTGGAACGATGGGATTAGAGCAGATTGAGCTTTTACAAAGTGAGAACGTAGATCTTGAGCATGTAAGCTTTGGACATATGGATAGAAACCCTGATCCTTTTTACCATGAAGCAATTGCTAGAACAGGGGCTTTTTTATCCTTTGATGGGATTGCTAAAATAAAGTACGCCCCGGAAAGTACTAGAATTGATTGTATTTTGGGTCTTGTTGAAAAAGGATATGAGGATCAAATTTTGATCAGTGGTGATACAGCAAGAAAATCCTATTACAAGCATTATGATTATGGATTGGGATTAGAGTATATCCTTGGAAAATGGGTGTCACGCTTTAGAGAGGAAGCAAATATGAGAGGCTTTGAAGGTGAAAAACTCATTCATAAATTTTTTGTTGCGAATCCTGCACGCTGCTTTACATTTAAAAAATAACTTCAAGACGGAGTGGTGGTTTCCATGCAATTTCAATTTGAAAACTCTTTTGATGTAAAGGAAAAAATTGATTCATCTTCTATCGCCATATTACCTATTGGTGCAGTAGAGGCACATGGTCCTCATCTACCACTAGGGACAGATAATTTATTGGCTGAACGTCTTTCAACAGAACTTGCTAAACGAGTGAATGGTTTTGTATTACCGACCTTACCCTATGGTCAAGTTTGGAGTCTGCGTAATTTTCCTGGCAGCATTAATATAAGTAATCATTCCTTAATCAACTTTATCGTAGATATTGGTGACAGTTTATATAAACAAGGCTTTAAAACATTTGCAATGGTAAATGGTCATTTAGGAAATGGAACGGCATTAAAAGAGGCAGCAAGGGTTCTATTCGAAAAATGTCCCGAGCTTCGCGTGTTTTATTTTTTTTACCCAGGAATGAACAAAGCAGTAGCTAAAGTTCGTGAGACAGATGCTGCACATGGAACATATTTTCATGCTTGTGAAATAGAAACGTCTTATATGCTTTATCTGGCACCAGAATATGTAGACATGGAGAGAGCGATTACCGATATTCCTACTATTCCTATATCCGCAGATGTAACTCCAACTCCTTGGGAGGAATTTACAAGTACAGCGGTATTAGGAGATGCTAAATTAGCAACAAAAGAAAAAGGAAAGTACGTAATAGATATAGCATTGGATAATATGGTGAAAATAATAAAGCGGCTAAGTGAATAATAGATACTTGTTGAGAAAGGAGTGGGTGGCGTGGAGAAGCTTTATGATAAGTTTTTGTTTAATTTTTTAGCATCAAGTGAAAAAAATGCAGCGGATATTATCGAAGCTGGTAAAGGGTATATCGTTCCGGGAATCGTTTCTGACAAGTTTCATTCCATCGAAGCTGGAGCTGCGATGATTAAGGAATTGAAAAAAACTAGTCCAATAGTAAGTGTTGGACTAGGTGGTGGAGGAAATCCGGATAATTGGCGTAAGGTTTTAGAAATAGCTGCTTTATCCGAGCCTGGGCATTTAAATCAGCCTTTTGAAACGGCCAGTTATACAAAAGGATTTTTAGATGCGAAAGGATTACCGAATCAAATCGTGAATGCACTTGTTAAACCTACTGGAACCGTCGGAAAAATTCAATTAAGCTCTGGAAAAATCCTCGATGTCACAACTTTTTTAGAAATCGCTTTAGAGCAAGGGATTGAAAGTATTAAAATGATGCCAGTTCAAGGCAAACAGCATTTAGAGGAACTAATTTATTTAACTTCGCAGGCCTCAATGCTTGGTATCCGTGGTGTAGAGCCTGCCGGAGGGATAGATGCGACGAATATCATTGACATTATTGAAGGTGTTAAGAACATTGATATTGAATTTTTTATGCCACATATTTTTGGTTCTACTATTGATCCAGTAACAGGGGAAACTATTCCTGGAAAAGTAAAAGAAATTATCGAAAAGGTGGTAGGAGTATAATGTTAGAGCAATATTTTACTGAAATTCATCGCTTATTAGAGACAGTTTTACAAAAAGAAGGAAAGCAGCTGAAAGAAGCAGCAACAAAAGTAGCGGAAACAATAGAAAATCAGCATATCATTCACTTATTCGGATGTGGACATTCACATATATTGACTGAAGAAGTCTATTACCGTGCGGGTGGTCTTGTCCCTATTCATCCCATCTTACATGAGCCATTAATGTTACATGAGGGTGCGGTAAGATCTTCCACATTAGAAAGAAAAAATAATTATGCTGAACACTTTATGAAAGAACAGGATATAAAAGAAGGAGATATTGTATTTGTTATTTCTACCTCTGGACGCAATCCAGTTCCTGTAGATGTTGCATTATTTGCAAAGGAGCAGGGAGCATTTGTAGTAGGAATCACCTCTATTGACTACGCAACAAGCCAACCATCTCGTCATAAAGATGCGAAGTATCTATATGAAGTAGTTGATTTAGTAATAGACAATCATGCTCCGATTGGAGATGCATTACTAGAGCATGAAAAGATAGCTGTTCGCTTTTCACCTAGTTCAACAGTAATTGGAGCAACGATTCTAAATGCCATTTTTGGGGAATCAATTAAATTAATGGCGGAGCATGGCTTTGAAGCCCCAATATTTCTTAGTGGAAATATTGAAGGATCTGACGAACATAATCAACGATTAATTGATCAATATTCCGGAAGAATTACCCTATAATGAAAAAACAAACGCGCATTTGCACAATGTTTTGTGTGAATGCGCGTTATGCTTATGTTTTATTCTCAATCAAGCAGAGGTCATGATTTGTTTAATTTGTTTTATTTTACTCTCGTCTAAAGGATAAGCAAAATCGTTGTTAACTCTGGCACCAGATCCGAAATGTACTGCAGATGGCTCTCCTTGTACCTGTTGTAAAAATGATTGGAATGACTCTACGCGTAATCCGTGCCCAATCATTAAAGACAAATGTGAATCTCTTGATAAATCGAGTAAATGGTTAATTTCTTTGACCGCATCCGGAGCATTATAATTTCCTCCAGCAGTTAAAATAGTAGTAACTTGCTTAAATTTTGTTAAACACTTTAATGCTTCTACTTGATCACGAGCAAAATCAAATGCACGATGGATGGTTACTTCAAGGTCTCCAGAAACATCTAATAATTCACGTAATACTTCTTCATCTATCGTTTGTTTCGTTGTTAGTGGACCAATAACAATCCCGTTTGCACCTAATTTTTTGACCATGCGAATATCTGACTTCATGGTTTCGATATCATTCTGATTATAGGTAAATGATTGACTATGTGGCCTAATAATAACATTAATCGGTATATCGACAGCTTGAACAGCTGCCTCGATTAAACCATAGCTCGGAGTAATGCCAAGCTCATTCATCGCTGGGCTGAGTTCAATGCGATCAGCACCGTATTTTTCAGCATCTTTTACATCAGTTAGATTTATTGCGATTACTTCCAGAAGCATAGGGAACCTCTCCTTTAGAAATGATCTTATCCCTATCCTATATTAATAAAGCATCGTACAACAGACCAAAAGCATGCACAAGCCTTTATGAAAAGTTGGATAGCCACGCATATCGTGTTTCGAAAAAGACACGTTCTCTAAAAAAAGAGAACGCGTCTTTTGGTTAGTTTTTTTGTTTCATTCGTGCCCAGAAAATAATAGGTATTAAGAGTAGGGCTAAATAAGCACCGATGAATCCTAAGATAGCATAGCTCGAATAAGCGACAATAATACCAGAAAGAATACTTCCCGCAGAGCCCCCTAATGCAACCCATACATCGATTGAGCCTTGTGTTTTCGCGCGAGTGTGTACATTCGTTGAATCAATAATGATTGCCGTACCACTAATTAACCCGAAATTCCATCCTAGTCCTAACAATATAAGGGCAATGGTTAGCCAAAGGAGAGAATCGCCAGGTGCATAAGCTGCAAGTATGCCAGCAAGCGCAAGTGTCATCCCAGAAGCAACCGCCATCGCTGTTCGACCAATACGATCGACAAGTATTCCTGTTCCGAGCGATGGTAAGTACATTGCCGCAACATGTAGTCCAATAACTAAGCCAATCGCAGTTAATCCACTGCCATGGTTTTGCATATGGACCGGTGTCATCGTCATAATTGCTACCATGACAACATGTGATAAAACGAGAAGCATTGCGCCAACAAAGACCCCAACACGGTTAACTCGTAATTTATTCGCTTCGATTGCAGATTCCGTATTTGCTTCTATTTGGTTATGAAGTGCAATTTCTCTTGCGACAAGTAACGGATCGGGACGCAAATAAATCAAGATAGTTAAGCCCGCTAAAATGTAAGCAAACGCAGCTAATATAAATGGACCAGCAAGTGCTGGCAATCCAATTGCGGTTGCTACTTTACCCATTGGTGTAACTAAATTTGGCCCAGCAACCGCACCAAATGTAGTAGCCACCATAGCTATACTGATCGCAGTAGCACGTTGCTTTTCACTCGCTAAGTCCGTTCCAGCATAACGCGCCATTAAATTTGAGGATGTCCCTGCACCATAAATGAATAGGGAAATAAACAAAAGAATCGGGCTGGATATGGTTGCAGCCCCAATAACCCCAATTGCACCAATTCCTCCTGTTATAAAGCCAAAAGAAAGTCCTAATCTTCTTCCTTTTCGCTGCGAAATTCCGCCGATTAAATAGGCAGCAAGTGCAGAGCCGAGGGTGAATAATGCAGCAGGCAAACCCGCAAAGCTTTCTGTTCCTAGCATATCCTGTGCCAGCAATGCTCCAACGGTAATGCCAGCAGCAAGTCCCGCTCCTCCGAAAATTTGTGACATTAGCACAATCGTTAACGTACGTTTATATAGCTTTTGTTGTGCCTCCTGTGAATGCACATATGCAGGCATCGTATTTGATTGGTTGTTTTTCATGCGGAAACCTTCTTTCTTACTACTTTTTCAAGTAGCTATGGAAGGCATATAAGAGTATTTATATACCAATAAGGGTATTATACATACAGGTTAGGCATGAAGCTATCAATTTGTTTACTGCACGTTGACGTTGAATAGACTATGACTGGGTTTGTTCCTGTTCTTCCTTTGGCGAGCCATTATTCAAATCCGCTATTAGCCACTCAAGACGCTTTTTCTCTGCTTCTGTTAGCACATCATACCGATCTAATTCTGACTTGATGAACTCAATTGTAGGATCTGTTTCTTTTTCTTCCTTTACAAAGTAAGTCGTCAGCGAGCTCGTTAGCATACCAATAATGCCAATTCCAACCAGCATGAGAACGATAGCTACTAATCTACCAGTACTTGTTTCTGGAGAGAGGTCTCCATAGCCAACGGTTGTCGTTGTCACGATCGACCACCAGAGCCCATCTGCATACGAGTTAATGCTTGGTTCAATGTTTGTAACGAGTACAGTTGATCCAACTAGCATAAAGGCAGAAACAGTGAGTAATTTATTGAGGCCATTTGTTCTAAGGATATTTCGCATTGGCTTGAAGTATTTTTTTCCGATCGTAAAAAAACGAAGTACCCGAACAAGTCTAACCACCCGGGCAGTTTGAAAAATGCTATCAAGTGGAATTGCAGCAATGATATCAAAGGGATTTTCCCTTATATATTGCCATTTCTTCTTCCTTGTAATAATGCGTACGATAACATCAATAAAAAAGACGAGCCAGACGATTTTATCAAGGATACGAATGGTATCATTATCCGACCAGAGAAAGATAACTGAAATGAATGCGAGCGTAACAAGCGTAATTTCATAGATGAGTGATAACTTCTTTGTCAATGGGATCTCCCCTTATTGCTTTGTTTTTTTCTATTATGAAGGAGCGAGACTGTTTTTTCCAGTGTAGGCTGGCTGTTTGAATTTGGGTGTTATATCACGTGGGATAAACAAAAAAACCTCCCTGGATGCTTATCCAGAGAGGAAAAAAAGGGGGGTCAATGCTACAAATGCTAACTTATGCCAGCTTACTAATTTCATTAAGCTGCATCATTACTACCTTGAAAGGGAAGGAATGGTTCCCCCTACTCGGATAACGATGGTCGCCGCATCATTGTTAACTTGATCGTTTATACTGTCGGGTGCTACTGGTTTGCCACCGATATCAGCTCCAAGGTAGTTCCATGGAATAGGAAAGCATTTTTCCATGATAGTTTGTATATAGCCAATTCAGGAGTAAATAAAACATTTCATTTGTGTTACAGAAAGCGGGGTGTCCATGAAAAAACAGCCTTCGCATGATACGAAAGCTGTTCCATGATTTTATGATCTTGAGAATTCGGCTATTTAACTACTACCTCGTATTCTTGATGCTCATGTAAATCGGCATCGTCTTTTACATGTACATTTACATGATAGGTTCCCGCTTCTTCAAAGGTATACATGCCTGTGTACTCCCCAGCATTATCAGTCATCTTGGCATCTACCCAGTCCGTATTTCCATCGAGAATAATTTCATAGCGTACCTCAGCATTTTCTAGTGGCTCACTATGCATTTGGACATGGCTCATTAATTCTGTTTCCGCTCCAGCCTTTACATCCTTTGGTTCCATGAAATGTAAACTAAATTCATTAGTGCTTCCATGATCAGCGTTGGCATCATGGCTTGCTCCTTCACCAACAGTAATATTACTTGATGGCATCGTATGCTGGTCCTTTGCGGTCACATGCACTTGCACGGTAAATACACCGTCTTTATCAAAGGAGGTTTTTAATGAATATGTGCCATCTTCATTGTTTGTAGATTCCAGCTTGTAGCTTGCATCCTTTTTTCCGTCCTCCCAAAGCTCATAAACGACTTCATCCGCATCGGTTACTTTGTCATCTCCATACAATACAGTAGTTGAAATTTCTACTTCCTCATCTACATTTACTGTTTCAGGAACATGAAGTTCAGCTGTCAGTTGCTTTAACGCCTCAACCTCTTCTTTTTGACTGTTTTTATCTTCGTTTTCTCCACAAGCAGCAAGTGTAATAAGTCCAACCATTAATAAAAGTAATACGATCCATTTACGCATCATTTTATCCCCCTCGTTTATCATGACTGTTTTTTTATCTGAACTTTGGATGCTTTAGAAGGAACCATTTATAGGTCCAATTTTTTTAAATCATCCAAAATGGTTTTCATACTTGCAGATTGCACGCCATCATATTTTTTAATTACCTCACCCTCTGGATTCACAAGGAAAAAGCTCGTTCCATGAGTGACTTGATCAGAGCCTTCAGGAGGTGCAGCTACCATGTTCTTAAAGGATTTAATCGAAAGCTCTTTAATCGTTTGAAAATCATAGCCTGTTAAGAAAGCCCAATTGCTTAAATCCGCATTATAGCCCTTCGAATAATTCTTTAATACATCCGGTGTGTCAAAATCCGGATCAACACTAAAGGATACCAATTGAATGTTTATGTCTTCCTCTTTCGCCATTTGCTGTAGCTGTGCCATGTTTGATGTCATAGGTAGACATACAGTAGTACAATTTGTGAAAATGAAATCAGCAATCCAATACTTTCCTTCGAGATCTTTTAGGGAAAGCGGTTCATTATCTTGTGTTGTAAAGCTAAAATCGTTCACTTCCTGTGACATATTCGTTTCAATTTTTTCACCACTGCCACATGCGGCTAAAAACATCACTAACGCTAAAGATAATGTAATAAATTTTATGTACTTCATATTCAACACCCCTTGGTTTGATTTGAATGATAATAGGTGAAACTAATCTGCTGTATCACGATTTATGGGCAACGATCGAGAGCTTGGTTGGAACGATCGAGAAAGTGGTCCAAACGATCAAGAAAGCGGTTGAAACGATCGAGAAAGTGGTCCAAACGATCGAGAAAGCACTGAAACGATCAAGAAAGTGCCTCAAACGATCGAGAAAGTGTCCCAAACGATCAAGAAAGCACTCCAAACGATCAAGAAAGCTCCCTAAACGATCAAGGATACGCCTCAACCGATCGAGCATGCATCAAATGCGCCATCTCTACTGCCTTCAACTTTTCAATCGTGATGCGGACAACCTGATCCATGTTCTTTCATTTTTTGATGAAGCCTTTCGGTTGCAGCAGTAAAATCGAATACTTGTCCCCCAAAGCCAGTCACGAATTTTTCTGCATGTTCCTGGAGCTCAAAGGTTAATACTTGTGGTTGACAGCAGTCAATTTGAACCGATGTATCCATAACATACCAGGCGCTGCCAGCACTAATCGTCGTTTGCCGCAGAAAATCATGGCAAATCGCTTGCATGACATCGCTGCCTAGTTGCTGATGTCGCAGTAACCCACAATGTGCACAGCATGCCATTTCAATTTGGTTGTCGTTGCGGATAATTCGATATGCTAAACGCTCGCAAACAGCCCGCTGACAAATAACACAAGTATTGGAGCTTTGAGTGCTGTGCGGAGACTCGTTTTCCACCTCACTCCAAGTGACCCCACCAAAGGATTTTGAAACAAATCCCTCCTCAATAAGTGGCTTTAAGTCTCGGTGAATCGTCATTTCTGAAACCTTCAATAGCTCACTTAGCTCAGAGATTTTCATGTTTTGTCGCTCTTGGATTAAATTCTTTATCCGGTTTCGACGTTCCACAGGAAGCATGTCGTTCACCTCTTTTAAATAATTTGGGAATAGCCCTTTAGAGTGGAGGTATCTTTTTTAAAAGCGCTAAGTTACAGGGCTAATTTGTATTAAAAAATCAAAATATAACAAATTAACACACATTCTAACATCAGTCTATCAGCAGTTTTTTCCAGAATCAACGGAAGGATGTGAACGAAATGTGACAAATTAGTAGCATAAATGTGTCTTATAGTGAAAATATGAATTGGGTAATTTCTTATAGAAGAAACTAGATAAAAATTAAAACGATGCTATAGTAATAGTAATCAACTTTATGGGAGGGATAATGTTGTATGTTCGAAAAAAGCCAATCGTCCTAGAAAAGCTGGAAGCAATAGTTCCACGTCTAGCACCACAGCACCCTAGTTATTCAAAAGTGGAGCATGCATTAGCAAAGGAATGGAAAGGATTTATAGGAGAAAAGAAGGTAGACTTCTTTTTACAGCAGTTGGATGATAGATTTACGATTTTAAGCGGAATTTATTTACGCGTTCATGATTCTAACTTCCAAATTGATACATTAGTCATTAGTCCTCAAGCACTCTATATTATCGAAGTGAAAAATTACAATGGAACAATTACCTTTGACACGACGCTTCAGCAATTTTTCCGCAATGATGGTTTACAAGAAACAGGCTATCGCTACCCCATTACGCAAGCAGAACTTCAAAAATCCCACCTTGAAAATTGGCTTTTGGAACGAAGCCATGCAGAAATTCCAATTTATTATTTTATAGCCATTGCCGAACCAAGCACAATCATTCAGGTAAAGGGCGATGAGCAAGCAATCGCTAGAGTAGTTTCTCATGGAGAACATATAGCAAGCAAAATATGGGAGATAGAGCAATCTATTCAAGGAACAAATACGATTGAACAACAGAAAATAGAGCAATTAATTCGGAGTGCAAATCGTAGTCAAACTCACAATGTACTGGATAAATACATGATCAAGAAAACAGATATTCTTCCAGGAGTTGTGTGTTCGATATGTGGAAAAATAGGCATGGAACGTATTCATGGAGCATGGAAATGTCCACATTGTCAGGGGATTTCTTCTACAAATCATCTCAAGGCGATTAACGATTATCTACTATTAATTAATCACGAAATAAGTAATCAGGAATGTATGCGGTTTTTAGGGATTAAAAGTCACAGTGTAGTAACACGGTTATTGAAAGGAAGTAACTTAAGCTACAATCACACCAATCGAAAATGGATAAAGAAAAGCTGAAGTGGCTTTCATTATATCGGGATGCGGCCTATATTGATCGAGCAGTTGCTAAACTCGATCAAGAATCAGCCCAACTCGATCAAGAATCACCTCAATTCGATCAAGAATCACCTCAATTCGATCGAGAAACACCCCAATTCGATCAAGAAACACCCCAATTCGATCAAGAACCACCCCAATTCGATCAAGAACCACCCCAATTCGATCAACAACCGCCCAAACTCGATCAAGAAACACCCCAATTCGATCAAGCGCGATGACGTACAATATCTTGTGTAAAGAAGTATAAAACAAAAAGGTAAGGTAAATC